>JANWVS010000100.1 GCA_025056835.1 Gemmataceae bacterium
CGATCAACCGCAACTCGCCAGCCGTCCCTTCGACCGCGATCGCGACGGCTTCGTGCTCAGCGAGGGAGCAGGGATCCTCGTCCTGGAAGAGTACGAACACGCCCGCCGACGCGGTGCCCCGATCTACTGTGAGCTGCTCGGCGCCGGCTGTACTTCCGACGGCTACAATATCACCGCCCCGCACCCCCAAGGCCTCGGCGCCGCCCGCGCCATGATTCATGCCCTCCGCGACGCCCGCCTCAACGTCACCGACATCCAATACATCAATGCCCACGGCACCGGCACCGAGCTTGGCGACGTCGCCGAAACCCTCGCCATCAAAAACGTCTTCGGCGACCATGCCCGCCGACTCGCCATCAGCAGCACCAAAAGCATGATCGGTCATCTCTTAGGGGCTTCCGGCGGCGTCGAGCTGATCGCCACCGCCTTGATGATCAAGCACGGCATCGCCCACGCCACGATCAATCTCGACAATCCCGATCCGGCTTGCGACCTCGATTATATCCCCAAGGTCGCCCGGCCCTTGGCCATCCGCTACGCCCTGTCCAACAGCTTCGGTTTCGGCGGCCATAATGCCTGCCTGGCCCTCGGCGCGATCTGATGTGCTGCCTCTTCAGCATCGCCAAGCGACCGACCGTCCTGCTCCGGAACCGGCGGCCGCGGTGTTCGCCGGCGGCGCACCTCTTAAGATAGTGGGCAAATCGCTCGCCGTTGCCTGGAGCCGTCGTCGAAAGGGGCTTGCCGTGAAAACCGTGGTTTTCCTTTCCGCCTTCTTGGGTGCCGCCATCATGCTCGGTCCAACTTCCGCCGCAGACGAAAAACTCATCCGCATCGGCATCATCGGTTGCGATACGTCGCACGTGCCGGCGTTCACCGCCTTGTTCAACGATCCGAAAAACGAGGGCGACCTGGCCGGCATGAAAGTCGTCGCCGCCTATCCCGCCGGTACCGACATCCCCGAGAGTAAAAACCGCGTGCAGATGTTCACAGACCAGATTCGCAAGCAATGGGGCGTCGAGATCGTCGGCTCGATCGAGGAGCTGTTGACGAAGGTGGACGTGGTGTTGTTGGAAAGCGTCGATGGCCGGCCGCACCTCGAGCAAGCGCTGCCGGTCTTCAAGGCGCGGAAGAAGATCTTCATCGACAAGCCGATCGCCGCCAGCCTGGCCGACGTGCTCAAGCTGTTCGCCCTGGCCAAGGAGACCGGCACGCCGATGTTCTCGTCGTCGTCGCTGCGCTACTATCCGAATTTCCGCCATCTGCGTACCGAGAGCAAGGTCGGCAAGGTCGTCGGTTGCGTGGTCTATGGCCCCTGTTCCTTGGAGCCGCACCATCCCGACCTGTTTTGGTACGGCGTCCACGGCGTCGAGACGCTCTACACGATCATGGGCACCGGCTGCAAGAGCGTCGTTCGCACCCATACGCCGGGCACCGACGTCGTCACCGGCACCTGGGCGGACGGCCGCGTCGCCACCTTCCGCGGCATCCGCGCCGGCAAAGCCGGTTACGGCGCCCTGCTGTTTGGCGACAAGGGGATCGAACACGTCGGCAGCGGCGGGGGGACGTACAAGCCGCTGGTCGTGGAGATTGCCAAGTTCTTCCGCACCGGTGTGCCGCCCGTGGCTGCCGAAGAAACGATCGAGATGTTCGCCTTTATGGAAGCCGCCGACGAAAGCAAGCGCCAGGGCGGTGCGCCGGTCCTGCTGGAAACCGTGCTGGCGAAAGCGCGAGCCGCGCGCTAGTCCAGCTCGCGACCCTGCGCTGCGCGGCGGCAGGGCCAAGCCGGGGGAGATCGACATGCGTGGCGTGGCGGTGGTCGCTATCGTCTTGTTCGGGCCTGTGGGGCTGGCTCCTGCGCAGCCGCGCGGCACGGATCCCCACATCGCCTCGACCGAGCCGTTGCCGCCGGCCGACGAGCGCATGAAGCTCCACGTACCGCCGGGCTTCGAGGTGCAACTCGTCGCCGCCGAACCGACCATCCGCAAGCCGATCAACCTGGCCTTCGACGCCCGCGGTCGACTGTGGGTCACCGGCTCCGAAGAATATCCCTTTCCCGCGCCGCCCCAGCGCCGGCCCAAGGACAAGCTGGTCATCCTCGAGGATTTCGCCGCCGACGGCCGTGCACGCAAGGTCACCGTCTTCGCCGACGGCCTCAACATCCCCATCGGCGTGCTGCCGCTGCCCGATTGTCAAAGTGCCCTCGTCTACAGCATTCCCAACATCTGGCTGCTGCGCGACATTGACGGCGACGGCAAGGCCGACGTCAAAGAAGCCCTCTACACCGGCTTCGGCTACCAAGACACCCACGGCATGACCGGCGAGTTCGTCTGGGGCTTCGACGGCTGGGTCTACTGCTGCCACGGCTTCGCCAACACCAGCCATGTGAAGGCCGCCAAGGCAGACGCGGCGCTTCAGATGCACTCCGGCAACACCTTCCGCATCAAGCCCGACGGCAGCCGCATCGAGCAATTCACCTGGGGCCAGGTCAACCCCTTCGGCCTGTGCTTTGATCCGCTCGGCAACCTCTACTCGGCCGACTGCCACAGCCGCCCGATCTACCAGCTGCTCCGCGGCGCGTATTACCCCAGTTTCGGCAAGCCCCACGACGGCCTCGGCTTCGGCCCCGAGATGCTCACCCATGACCATGGTTCGACCGCCATCGCCGGCATCGCCTACTACGCCGCCGATCAGTATCCGAAGGAGTTTCACGACAACCTCTTCGTCGGCAACGTCGTCACCAACCGCATCAACCGCGACCGCATCGCATGGCGCGGCTCCACGCCCAAGGGGATCGCCATGCCCGATTTCGTGCGGAGCGAGGATCCGTGGTTCCGCCCCGTGGACATCAAACTCGGACCCGACGGCTGCCTCTACGTGGCCGATTTTTACACGCGCATTATCGGCCATTACGAGGTGCCGTTGAACCACCCGCTCCGCGACTTCGACAAGGGCCGCGTCTGGCGGATCGTCTACCGCGGTCCGCAAGGGCAAGGCCAGCCGAACGATTATCGCCCCATTCCTGATCGTTCCGCGGACGAGCTGGCGGCGGCCCTCGGCGACCCCAACCTGTCGGTGCGGATGTTCGCGGCCAACGAACTGGTGCAGCGCGGCAGTCCCACAGCGGTCGAAGCAGTCGCGAAGGCGCACCGGTCGGGATCGCCGTTCCAGCAAGCTCATGCGCTGTGGGTGCTGGAGCGTCTCGGCCGACTCAGCCCGGCGCAGCTCGCGGACAGCTTGGACTCGCGGCACGCCTTGGTGCGGCTTCATGCGGTCCGGATCCTCGGCGAGCGCACCGCCGTGGGCGAGCAGGACCACCGGCGGCTGCGGGCGCTGTTGCACGACCCCGACCCGCACGTGCGGCGGGCGGCGGCGGAGGCCCTGGGCCGTCACCCCGATGTGGCCGCGGCCCGCGCCTTGGCGACCTTCCGCGCGTCGCTCGCCGCCGACGATGCCCACTTGCTCCACGTCGTGCGGATGGCCCTGCGCAATCAGTTCCGCGCTCCGAACGTCGCAGCGCGAATCACCGAGCTAACCTGGGAAAGCCGAGCCGAAGCCGACGCCGTCGCCGATGCTTGTCTGGGGATGCCGTCGGCCGACGCCGCCCGGTTTCTTCTTCGCCATGGGTTGAACGACGAACCGGCCGAGGTGGTCCAGCGGCGCGTGCACCACATCGCTCGCCACGGGGCGCCGGACGCCCGGGCCGCGCTGTTGGACGCCTTGCGCCGCCGATACGCGGCGCAGCAGGACCGAACCGCGGCGGCGGCGCGGGGGCTGGTCCTGGGGCTTCAGGAGCGAGGCGCGGCCTTGCTCGATGCCGAGCGGCGATGGGCCGAGGAAACGACGTTGCGTTTGCTGGCGGAACGCACGCACGCAGCCGAGGGCATCGAGCTGGCGGCACTCCTGAAACCCACGGCCGCCGCGTCGGCCCTGCTCCGCATTGTCCAGGACGGTTCGTATGGCGAAGGCCCGCGTCGGCGGGCCATTGCCGCGCTGGTGGCGATCGAGCCGCGGGGCCACGTCGGGCTGCTCGCCGAACTTCTGGTCGACGACGCGGAGACGATCGGCATCCGCGAGCAAGCGGCGGCGGCGCTGGCGGCGGCGAATCAGCCGGAAGCGTATACGGCGTTGGTGCGGGCGTTCGAGAAAGCCCCGGCCCGGTTGCAAACGACGATCGCCCTGGGCATGGCCGGTTCGCCGCAGGGCGCGGAGCGGCTGCTCGATGCCGTCGCCGCGGGCAAGGCGTCGGCCCGGCTCTTGCAAGATCCGACCATTACCCAACGCCTGCGGCAAGCCAAGGTCGCCAACCTGGAGGAGCGTCTGGCCAAGCTGACGAAGGGATTGCCGCCTGCCGACCAACGTCTGGCCCAATTGCTCGCCCAGCGGCGCGCCGCTTGGGCGACCGCGACATCGGACGTCAAGCTGGGACAGCTGGTCTTTCACAAGCACTGCGCCGCCTGCCACGCGATCGCCAATCAGGGCGCCAAGATTGGTCCGCAACTCGACGGCATCGGCAACCGCGGCGTCGAACGCCTGTTGGAAGACATCCTCGACCCGAACCGCAACGTCGATCAGGCCTTCCGGGCGACCACGCTGGAGCTGACCAACGGCCAACTCGTCACCGGTTTGCTCTTACGCGAAGAGGGCAAGGTGCTGGTGCTGGCCGATCAGCAAGGCAAGGAGGTTCGCGTCGAGGCGGACAGGGTCGCGAACCGGTCCGTGGGCCAGTTGTCGCCGATGCCGGCCAACTTCGCGGAGCTGATACCGGAACCGGAGTTCCACCACTTGCTGGCGTATCTGCTCGATCAGCGGGCTAAGTGACACGTGGTCGCGCCGCGGTGGCACGTCGGCTGGGCGGCGCGGTCGGCCGATCCGGCGCCGGGCGTCAACCGCGGCACCGGGCCATGCGCGGCAAGGAAAGGCGCGGTAGTCCGGCGCTGCGGGCCGCCCGTCCCAGGCGCCGGGCCGCTTCGCGCAATTGGTCGGTTGTGGCCACGCCGAAGCAGAGGCGGGCTTGCGTCGTCGGCCGCGGACCTCCCTCCACATAACAAAACTCGCCCGGCACGTAGAGCACGCCCTCGCGCAGGCAGGCCTTCAGAAAAGGGCTGCCCATGCCCGTCTCGAATCCTTCCGGCGCCTCCAGCCAGACGTACATGCCTCCCTTGGGCCGGGTCAGCCGCACGCCGCTGGCCGCCGAGAATTCGTCGCGCAACGCTGTCACGAAGACATCGCGCTTGGCGCGATACGCATCGCAGAGCCGGCGAACGTGCCGCTCATAAATCCCGTTGGCCAGCAAGCGGTCGAGCAGGTGCTGGGCGAAGTTGTTCGAACCGAAGTCGTGGTTGCCCTTGAAGCGGAGCACCGGGCCGACCAGGTCGCGCGGCATCAGGGCATAGCCGGTCTTCAGCCCCGGGGCCAGCGGCTTGGAGAACGTCATGGCCAGGACGACGTGGCGGTTGTCGGCGTCGAGGCTCTTGATGCTCGGCACGTCGTCGCCTTCGTAGCGTAGTTCCCGATAAGCGGCGTCTTCGAGGATCAGGATGCGTTGGCGGCGGCTGTAGCGGCGGACCAAATCCAGAAGGTGTTCGCGGCGGCGGCGGCTCAGCGACAAACCGGTCGGATTCTGGAAATAATCGACGGTGTAAATCAAGCGGACGCGCTCCAGCTCGCCGGCCGACTCCAGGCGGGCCAGCAGTTCGTCGAGGGCGTCGGTGATCAGGCCGTCGCCGTCCATCGGCACGGTGAGGGTGCGGACGCCGAGACTGGCCAGGATGCCGTGGTAGACGAAATAGGAAGGCGCTTCGGTGATGACGATGTCGCCGGGATCGAAGAGCACTTCGCCCAGCAAATAGAGCAACTGTTGCGAGCCGGTGGTGACGACGACGTCGTCGGCCGAGAGGTGAGCGTCGGCGGGAGCGATGCCGTCGAGCTGGCAAACCTTGGCGACGATCTTGTCGCGGAGCGGTGCATGGCCCTGCGTGGTGCCGTATTGGAGGGCCGCACGGGCGGCGTCGGGGTTGCCGAGCACCTCCTCCGCCGCGGCGCGCACTTCCGCGACGGGGAACGTATCGCCGTCGACCAGGCCGGCGGCCAGGCTGATCAGGTCGCGATTTTCGACGGCCTGTTCCATGAAATAGCTGATCGGCGGTTCGGCAGTCTGCATCGCACGGCGGGAAAGTCGCAGCGGCGTCGGCATGAGGCACCCACGAGGGCAACAAAAAACCCCGGGTGGCGACCCGGGGTTGCTCCTTGTTCTCCTTGGTTCGGTCCCCAGGTCAATCGGCGCTGGCGCCGGCGGCAGCAATGGCGATGGCGGCAAACCGCGCGATACTCAAGCCAGGACTCGCTGCCCACGGCGTCATGACCATTCCCTGAGGCACTCGGTTACTCCAATCTATCAGACGGCGCCGGCGGCGGCAAGGAAAATTCCCGATTCGTCCCCGACTCACCGACCGCGCCGTCGCGGCGTGCGCTGCCGTCATGCCAGTCCGGCCGCTCGTTGCTGGTTTTGAGCGTGTTCGAAGCGTCGACCGATGACGACAAACAACAGGGCCGCTGCCGCCACGGCCGCCGCCGTGATCGCGAAGAATTCGCCGGGCGGAAGCGGTCCGCGGTGCTCGATCGGGTCGGTGAGCGAGCCGCCGTAGAACGGCGTCCAGACCATGTTGATCAAGTTGGCCACGGCATTGGTGATGAGGAAACAGGCGGTGACGAAACTTTTCATGGTGGGCGGCGCCGCCGTGTAGGCCAGTTCAAGCATCGTGCCGTACAGCAGCACCTCGCCGACGGTCAGGACAATGTAGGCCAGGGCCGGCCAAACCACGAAAACTTTCGCCGACGGTGGGGTCGGCTCGTTGGCGCCGAGACTGGGCGGTTGGTAGACCTGAAAGCCGGCGGCGGCCATGATGCCGATCGCGAAGGCCGTCAGCAGAAACCCGGCCAGGATCTTGCGCATCGGTGTGAACACCGCCATGGTCGGGTCGAGCCAGGCGAACGTGAAGTTGAACGTCGGGATCAGAATGATGACGAACAACGCATTGAGAAATTGCAGTTGGTCCGGAGCGATCGGCTCGGAAAGCCCGGGCACGCGCAGGTCGACGTAGTCGCGA
>JANWVS010000101.1 GCA_025056835.1 Gemmataceae bacterium
GGTTCATTCGTCGGGCCGAGCAAGAACAGCACAGCCTTGCCGCTTTTGAGAAACGCTTTAATGGCAGCGATCTGGGCCGGATCCAACTTGTGAACCCGGTTTGGATTGCTGATGACTGTGCCGCGCGGGATATTCAGGGCTGTGACGCGGGGCACGATCAGCAGGTCGCGGTCGGCCAGTTCGCGCTTCATCTTAATTTCGATATCGGTGATGCGTCGTTTTTCGGCGAGAGCATCGACGTTGAGCGTCTTACGTTCTTTGAGAAGACTATCGCGTTCCGAGCGCGCCATTTCCAGCTCGGCTTGAAGGATCACCAATTCGCGTTCGTACGCCTTTACATGGGCTTGTTTGTCATCGTCGTCGACGTCGATGACTTTGAATGGTCGGCCGGTTTTTTTCAAGGCGTCGAGCTGGGAACGCGGCAAGACTCCTTGGCTGCCGCCGGGGAAGATCACATAGCAATAGGTCTTGTTCAACTCGGCCAGCGATGAATCGCGCCAAAGTTTGAGCAAGCGCGTCGCCTCGGCTTGGCTTTTTTCCATTTTTTCAATCGCTTCGTTGACCAGAACGAGTTCTTCCTCGATTTGCTCGTAACGTCCTTCTTGAAACGTCAACACGGCGGGGTCGGGAGACAAGCCGCCGCCTTCTTCCACCTTGCGCATCAGCAAGTCTTTGCAATCGAAACCGTGCGCGTCGAGCACCTTCTTGGCGCCGTTCATCGTCAGGTAAAGGTTTTCGTGATCGCTTAGCGTCAAGACAGGATGAACTACGGCATTGGCGATCCGTGGCGGCCGTTCCTCGATGTTGAGAATGCGGCGGGCGATGGGACCGACGCCTTGATAGTTGAGCACGAGGTTGCCCAGACCGTTGTTGTCTTCGGCCGACGCCTTCTTGTCGATCTGATACACATCGTGGAATGCCAGGCGCTGAACTTTCCCATTGGCATGAAAGAAAATGCTGTTTTCCGGCGCTTTTTCGATAGCCTCGGCGAGGGCCGGCTTGTCCTTCTTGAGCTGCCTCAACATGGCGTCGAAGTTGTCGTTTTGAATGTCGAGCAACACGACGCGAAAACGGGCGCCGAGATCTTGGAACAATTCCGCCAAGTCCTGGATCTTCTCGACAATCTTCTTGTGAGCGGCGAGGTCGTATTTGTCTTCCTTGCTTTCCCCGCGTTGCACGTATTGCTGCAAGACGACGATGTCGGTCTCCCCCCGCAACTGCGCCAGTTGGGCGCGGACATCGTCGGGCAAGGTGAAATCTTTCCCGGCGGTCCAGTCAAAACGTACGTAATGAAGAAACGACCAGACATTGACGCCGGCGACGAACACTACCGCCAGCAAGGTTTGCATCACGACGTTGGAGCCAAGCGCCGCCCGGCGGGAGCCGAAGAAATGGATCAAGGCTCGGGCCTCGACGAGTAAAGCGCCCCCCACGGCCGCGGCCCCGCCGATCATCGCCAGGAACGCAGCATCGTGGAATTCTTCCGGCAGCGCAAACATGAAGGCGCCCGCTAAGGCCAAGACAAACACTCCGGTCAGCCCCAGCAAGCGAAAAATCAGATGCAGCCGAGAAAATCCAGGTCCTACCGCCATCGCCGACTCTCCAGACTGCGAATGGTTAGGAACAGGCACAGCACCGCCACCGAAATGTAAAGCACCAATTGCCGGGTGTCGACCACACCACGGCCGAAGTTCCGCTCAAAGTGCAGCGGCACCGTGAAGTAGAACAGGATCCGGTAGGCCAAGCCGCTGGCGTCGAGGTCCGGACGCCAGATGCCGGCTACGATAAAGATCAGACTCAGAAAGAGGGCCACCAAGGCCGCGATGATCTGACTGCGCACTAAGCTGCTGACAAACATCCCCAGCGACAGGAACATGGCCCCGGCGAGCGCCAACCCCAGGTAGGTAGCTACCACCGTCCATGGGTCGATGCCGCAGCGCGTGGTCCACCATTCCCAGTCGAGCAGGACCGGCAAGTACAACAGTGTCGGCAGCCACATCAGCACGTAGAAGGCGTAGCAAGCGAGAAACTTGGCCATGACGACTTGCCAATCGCGCAACGGGGCCGTCAGGAGCATTTCGAGCGTGCCGGTACTGCGCTCTTCGGCAAATGAGCGCATTGTGAGCAAGGGCGGGATGAACAAAAAGACGAGCCAAAATGCCACATCATTGACGATCAATTGCATCGGATAGGAAATGCCCTTTGGCCCCAGCGCCGTCAATTGCAGCAAGCTCAGCGAAAACAAGTAACCGGTGACGAGCAAGAACACCGCAATTACGACATACGCGATGGGAGAGTAAAAGTAAGCGCTGAACTCGCGGTGAATGAGGCTCAGGGTGGCTCGCATGATTCGTATCTCAATCAATCACGCATTTTCGCGGCCGGTGATCTGCACAAACAAGTCTTCCAGGGTAGGTCGTTCGGGGCGGATTTCCCGTACCTTCCAGCCCTTGGCGGCGGCGAGATTGCACAATCGCGGTGTCAGGGAGGCCACGTCGTCGCTCTTTAAGCGAACCCGGACGATGCCGTCGACCGATTCTTTCTGAACGGCCGTGACCCCTTCCAAAGATGCCAAGGCGGTATCGTCGATTTGACCGTCGAACGCAGCAACCAGCCCGGCACCGGCGCTGGCGCGATCCTTCAATTCCGAAAGCGTTCCTTGAGCAGCGACTCGACCACGATGAATAATGATGGCGTGGTCGCAGGTCATTTCTACCTCGGACAAAATGTGCGTCGACAACAAAATCGTGTGTTCCCGCCCTAATTCGCGGATCAGTTCACGCGTCGAACGGATTTGCGTCGGGTCGAGACCCGCCGTGGGTTCGTCGAGGATGAGCACCGGCGGAGCAGCCAAAAGGGCATCGGCCAAGCCGACACGCTGGCGATACCCTTTGGACAGCGTACCGATGATCTGCCGGCGCACGTCCTCGAGCCAGCAACGCTTCAGCACGTAGTCGATGCGTTGTCGTCGTTTGGCCCCGTACAGTCCTTTGATGCCTGCACGAAAATGCAAGTACTCGGTAATGCGCATTTCGTGGTACAGCGGACAACTTTCCGGCATATAACCGATGCGCCGCCGAACTTCCAGGGAATCCCAGACCACATCATGGCCGGCAATGGTGGCCGAACCGCTGGTGGCTGTGAGATAACCGGCCAAAATTCGCATGGTCGTGCTTTTGCCAGCGCCGTTGGGACCGAGGAATCCGACAACCTGACCGGCTCCGACGTCGAACGTCACATCCTGCACCGCCGGGTAATCGCCATAAAACTTGGTTAGACGGCTGACATGGATCATGCGAAACCTCCGCTCAGCGGAAGGCAGCGGCATGGGGCAGGCGGGAACTGACAGTCCATGTCCATCTGCGATCAACGATAGCGAGGTGGACCAGTGGCGGCAAGAGGAGCAAAGTTTGCGGTCAGCGACGATGGCGTCGCGGGCGACTGCCGCAGCCCGAAACGCTATGATAAAGGCGTGAGAACTAAAGTGTCCTTACCGCTAGTGGACTCCAGCGGTCCGTCGCCAAGCTGGTATGGTTGGACGCCAACGTCGGCCGTGGCGCCTCCCGAACCGTTCATGCCCCAAGGAGCCTACGGAGAGGAAACGACACCGGCGGCCGTCGTCACCGTCGGTTTTAACCCGAAAGCGGCGTCGGCACGGTCGGTCGAATTGTTGGCGCCCGCAGGTGGACTCGAGGCCGCCTACGCCGCTTTGCATTTCGGGGCCGACGCTATCTATCTGGGCCTGAAAAAATTCTCAGCGCGGGCTGAAGCAGAGAATTTCTCGCTCGAAGAAGTGCGCGAAATCACCGCCTACGCCCATGGTCTCGAGCCGCGCCGCCGTGTCTTTGTCGCGATCAACACCGTGATCCGGCAGGATGAGCTGGCCGAAGTAATCCAGGCTCTGGCGGACCTCAGCGCCATCGGCGTCGATGCGATCATTGTGCAAGACCTCGGCGTCTATCGGGCCTTGGTGGGGTATTTTCCTAGTCTCGAACGGCACGCCAGCACGCAAATGGCAATCCACAATCGCGCCGGGGCCGAAATGCTGCGCCGTGTCGGCTTCGCCCGTGTCGTGCTGGCTCGCGAGTTGACGTTGGAAGAGATCGCCGACATCAGTGCCGTCTCCGGTGTCGAAACCGAAGTTTTCGTGCATGGGGCTTTGTGCTATTCGTACAGCGGGTTATGTTTATTCTCCTCCCAAACCCTGGGACGCAGCGGTAATCGCGGTAAATGCGCCTATTCTTGCCGCGACAGTTACGAAGTGGCCGATGCTCCCCTAGAGCTGCGTGACGGCAGTCCCGTCAAACGTGACCCGCGCCGCGGTTTCCCATTTTCGATGAAAGACCTCGCTTTGCCGAACGAGTTGCCCGCGCTTCGTGACGCCGGAGTAGCCTGCTTCAAAATCGAAGGCCGCAAGAAAAGTCCACTCTACGTCGCGACGACAACCGACTACTACCGGAGGCTGCTTGATGGCAGGTTGCCCGAAGCCGAGCGGCCGCGCGTCGAGGCCGACTTACAGACTGTCTTTAGCCGACCTTGGACCCGCTTGTTCATCGCCTCCCATCGCGACAAGGAAGTGGCCGACCGCGATACTGTGGGGCACCGAGGCGCGCCGATAGGCCGAGTCGAAGCGGTCCGCCAGGGGCATCTGCGTTTTCGCACTGCGCGGGCCTTGGAACGTCATGACGGCTTGCAAGTTGATCTCCCGGCTCTCGGCAAGCCGTTCGGTTTCGCCGTGGAGCGCCTCTGGGTGGTGGGAAAAAACGGGCGCCAAGCAAGTTTCACGGCCCCCGCCGGAGCGGTGATCGAGGTCGCGTTACCCGCTGAACATCCGGACTTGCCGCGGGGCGCGTTGGTCTATTGCTCTGCGTCACAAGCAGTCAAGCAAAAGTACCGTTACTATCGGCCGAAACCCGGGGCCTGGCGCCTACGAACGCCCATCGCGATTGACGCATGTTTGTCGGCCGACAAACTCGAGGCCACCGCGCGGGCCACGGCCGCCGACGGCTCGACTGTCGTAGTGCAACATTGCCTGGCGGGACCGTTCGGCAAGGCGCGCGATCCCACCGGGGTAGCCGCGGCGGCACGGGATGCGTTTGCTCGCCTTGGAGACACCGAATTGGCCTTGGCCGACTGGACCTGGAACAATCCCGACGGCCGGTTCGTACCGGTTTCGCGCCTAAACTCTTTCCGGCGTGAACTAACGAAAGAATTGCGCATTGCTTTAACACGTAGGCAAACGGCGTGGGTGCGGCAGATTCAGAGGGAGACGTGCCCAGCCAAGCTGCCGGGTCCGGTCATCGCGCAGCCAACGACGGGGGGTCCCGCCGGGGCCGCTTGGTCTCTCAAGGTAGACCGACTCGGTTTTTTGGACGGGCTGGTTGAAGAAGATTGGCGCGACGTAGAGGAAGTCGTCATCGACATTGCCCGCGATGGCTTGCTTGAGCTTCAACAGCGGCTCGCGGCTCTGGGCGACCAGCTGGGTCGGGAGCGGCTCCGCTTGGCCTTACCACCTCTTACTCGGGCCTGGGAAGACAAGGCCTTGCGCCACAAGATCGCTGAATTGCGCCGCGACGGTTGGTTGCGTTGGGAAGCTGCCAACCTTTCTGCCTGGACTTACCTGGACATCGATCCGCATCGGCCCGAAGAGAGCGGTCTAGACTTGGCCACCGACTGGCCGATTTACGTTCTCAATCGTCTTGCAGCCCGGCAGTTGCTCGAATGGGGTGCAACGCGCTTTTGTTTGTCGCCCGAAGATGGTCTGGCGAATATGCGGTCGCTGCTCGCGGAGTTTTCCGATCGCGCCGTGGTCATCGTTCACCAAGATACGCCCCTGTTTATCGCGGAATCGTGTGCTTACGCTAACTTGATTGGCGGCTGTCCGGGCAAGGCAAACTGCCGATTCGAGAGCATGGAAATGCAATCGAGCCAAGGAGAGAAAGTGACGGCATTCGATTACCATTGCCGCACGATTGTGCTGAATCGAGGGGCCTACTGCCTGGCAAACCGGTTGGACGATTTGTTGGCGTGCGGTGCGCGACGCTTCCGGGCCGATTTCGTCTATCGCCGGTACGATCCGTCGGAAGTGCGGCGGCGTTGGCGGCTGGTGCGAGCGGGACGCAACGTGCCGGGCGGTCATGCGGCGAACTTCGACCGGGGATTGCAATGAGCGCGCCTTAGCGGCGAATGCCGGCGGCGCGCATCTCTTCGCGGAGCCGCTGAACCGATTGCAGGCTTTCGCGAACGCTGCCGTCGCGCGCTAACCGCTCCATCTCGCACTTGATCTCATCGCGTAAGCGGTCGAGCCGAGCACGTTCTCGAGCCAAGGCAGCTCGTTCACGCGACAGTTCCATTTCCATGTCACGGGTGGCTTCATCCAATTCCGCATTGCGCTGTTTGAGCAACTCGATTTCCTTGTTTAGTTTGGCGCGCTCCTCTTGTAATTGACGACGCTCGTTGTTCAATTCGGCTTCGATAGCGTCGAGATCGAGGTCGTCTTGGAAAGGTGAACCGTGGATCGCCGTCTGCCGGCTGCGCTCCTGGGCGAGCAGGGCCTCCAGCCGCGCCACTTCGCCGCGGAGCATTTCCAGATCTTTCGCCTGGGACTCGAGTTGCTCGCGCACTGCCAACGGCAAGCCGTCGTCGGAGTTGTTTGGCAGGTTCTGGATTTCCTCGAGAAATTTTTCCTTTTCCTGAAGAAGTTGCCGAAGCAGTTCATTTTCGCGGCGCAACTCGTCGTTGTCGGCGGCCGGCTCGGCCGACTTAAACAGTTGACTTTGCAATAGGGCGCGTAACTCGGCGTTTTCCGCCTGCAACCGCGCAAGTTCTCCCGTGGGAGCGGCTGTGGCGCCTGCATCGTTTTGGACTTGGGAGAGGCGTTCTTCGAGCATCTTGATTTGTTCAATCAGTTGCTTTTTTTCGTCGAGTTGCTCTTGGAACAAGGCCTCGACTTGCTCCGGGCTGAAACGGTCGGCAAGCTCTCGCTGCAGTGATTCGACCGTCTCGCGGAGTTGCTGATTTTCGTGTTGTAAGGCACGCTGATCACCGCGTGTTTGCTTGCGAAGTTCCTCCTGGGCCGCACGCAGTTCGTGGAGCATGGTCAAC
>JANWVS010000102.1 GCA_025056835.1 Gemmataceae bacterium
TGGCGGCCAACAAAACAAAGCTGACGCCGGCCTGCCAGACGGCGACGCTTTCGCTGCCGGCAGCGGCTCCCGTCAATTCCTTGCGCAATTCGGCTTCGACGGCAGCGCGCACGCCGGGATCGGTGGCATGCCACGTCAAGGTCGCATGATTCATCGCAGCAAACGGGGCGATTTCCAGTTCGGCCTCCAATGGTGCCGGCGCAGCCAAGCGGTCGCTCGCCGAAGTCGGCCGGGCCGCGATCAGAAACCGCCGCGGGCCGGTCTGCACAAACTCGATGCCCAATCGGCGCAGCGCCGCCGCAACCAGCGGAGGCACCTGCTCGGGCTGAACATTGTAGATCGCTGTGGTACTACGCCGCAACCAGTACAAAAACAGGCCGCCGCCGATCACGACAACATAATACACCGCCCACACCAAACGCCACTGCCGCAGGATTTCCTCGAAGCTGCGGCTCGAATCGGTGAGGATACTGCGGCGATAAAACTCCACCAGCAACGTTGGTCCCGTCCAAAGCACGATTCCCGACACGGCGAAGCACAAACCTGCGAAGTCCCATCCCCCATGGATCATCACCGGCGCGGGGCGATGGTTGATCACCGATAAAACGAGACAGTACAAAGCGATCGGCAGCAACGAAATCAGCAGCGTCACCACAATCGGCACGGCGGGGTTCACAATGGTCTCGGTTCGGCCTGAAAACGCACAAAGCTTTGCTGGTCGCTATACGAGAAAATCAGTACCGGGGACAGTCGCCGCGGGCCGCGGAATGCCGATCGCTCACCGCTGCGGAATCTTTTCGAAGATGATGACGTGCTGCCAGGGAAGATGCCCCTGCGTTTCCACATGGCGCAGCGGATGTACTGCCATTTCGCGGAGCACTTGCTTCTCCGCCATGCGATGGACGAGTTTGATCGGCACGTTATCGTCTTCGAGGCGAAATTCGACGAAGACCAGCCGTCCTGCCGGTTTCAGCGCTTTCAGCATCGCTTGGGTCATCTCGTAAGGGTGGGAGAACTCGTGATACACATCGACCATGAGGATCAGGTCGATGGCGCTGTCGGGCAGTTTCGGGTCGGTTTCGGTACCGTGAATCAGCTCGATGTTGGAGACTTTTTGGCGTTTCATGCGGGCGCGGATGATGTCGAGCATTTCCGGCTGGATGTCCACGGCATAGACTTTTCCCTTCGGTCCCACGATCTCGGCGAGGCGAAAGGTGTAATAACCAGAGCCGGCACCCATGTCGACGACCGTGTCGCCGGGCTTGATTTTCAGGGGAGGCAAGAGTTTCGACGTATGCTCTTCCCGTTCACGCTCTTTGCGTTCCAGCCAACCGGCGCCGTGGTAGCTCATGACCCGGGCGATTTCGCGTCCCATGTAAAACTTGCCTAAGCCGTCCGGGTCGTGGTCCTTGCGGTATTCGTAGCGGTCCTTGGCCGGCGGCTGGGCCGACACCGTGGCGACGATGATCAGCCAAGTCAGCAAGCACTGCACCGGTTGCCGGGGGATCATCGGAATGTTTCCTCATCACGGGCCGAAGCGGCGCGGCGTCACGCATCGGCCAGATCGGAAATCAAGGTGACTGCCACCACCTCGCGGCGAGCGATAAGGACGCGCTTGCGATTGCGTTTGATGCCGGTTGCAAGGGCCGCCACCACGTAGTTTTCGCGCGTAGTGCGGGTGTCGCGCAAGTCGTGCAGGTCGGCATCGCGCAGTTCCAGGTGAAGTTCGTCGATGCCGACGAGAGTGCCCAGGCACACGTAAGGGCTGCTCAAATCGACGACGACCACCTGGCCGACCATCTGTTGCAACATGCCCCCCTCTCCTGGTCTCTTCCTGCGCTTGAGCAAGTCGCCGCTACAATAAGATATTATGAGAGGAATGCGACTCAAGGACAAACGCTGTCTCATCGTCGGCGGGACGTCGGGCCTTGGGCTGGCGGCGGCGCGGCGCTTCGTGGCCGAAGGGGGTCACGTTTTCATCGCCGGCCGGTCGGTCGAGCGCGGTGCAGCCGCGGTGGCCGAGTTAGGCGGCGCCGCCGACGTGCAGTTTTTCTCCTGCGATGCCGCCGATGCGACGCAAGTCAGCTTGTTGTTCGAACACGTGGTCGACCATCTGGGCGGCCTCGACGTCCTCTATCACGTCGCCGGCATCAGCGGCCGACGGCATGGCGATGGCGCGTTGCACGAATGTAGCGACGAGGGCTGGCAGGCAACGCTCGACGCCAACTTGAAGAGCGTGTTTCTCACCAACCGCGCTGCGGTCCGCTATTTTCTGCAAACCCGCCGTCCGGGGGTCATTCTCAACATGGCGAGCGTACTGGCCTTCGCCCCGGCGCCGCGCTATTTCGACACCGTGGCCTATGCTGCCAGCAAGGGCGGCATCATCGCCTTGAGCAAGGAAGTCGCTGCACGTTACGCGCCGGAACGAATTCGCGTCAATGTCATCGCACCGGGCCTGATCGACACTCCCATGGCGGCTCGCGCCTGCCACGACGACGCCATCCGGCGTTATCTCCAGACCAAGCAACCATTGAGCGGAGGCCCAGGCCAGGCCGCCGATTGCGCCGACGCTGCCGTCTTCTTGTGCAGCGACGAGGCCCGCTTGATCACCGGCGTCGTGGTGCCGGTCGACGGTGGTTGGTGCGTCAGCGAGGGACAATTTCCAGCATGACCCGCCCGGTTCGCGAAGTCGTGGTGGCCGATCCGGCGGCGTTGGCGGCCTGTTGTGCCCATCTGGAACAATGTCCGCGGCTGGGGCTTGATACCGAATTCGTCGGCGAACGCAGCTACCACCCCGAGCTGTGCCTCGTCCAGGTGGCCACGGAAACGGCCCTGTACCTGATCGATCCATTTGCCTTCGATTCGCTCGACGCCTTCTGGAAATTCGTGGTTAGCCCGACGCACCTGGTGGTCGTTCACGCCGGTCGCGAGGAAGTACGGTTGTGCCACGTCGCCTTCGGTCAGGCACCGGCGCGATTGTTCGATTTGCAGATCGCCGCGGGGTTGGTCGGCCTCCCCTACCCGATGGGACACGGACCGCTGGTCTACCAAGTGCTCGGCGAGCGGCTGGCGAAGAGCGAAACGCTGACGGAATGGGGCAAACGTCCCTTGACGCCGGAGCAGATCCGCTATGCTTTCGACGATGTGCGCCATCTGTTGGCGCTTCAGGAGCGTTTGCAAGAACGACTCGAGCGCTTGGGACGCATGGATTGGGCCACGGAGGAATTTCAGCGACTGACGTGTCAGGCCACACCGGAAACCCCTTCCCTGGAGGCGGTGGGAGAAAAATGGCGGCGTCTTCGTGGGGCCAACGCGCTGGGGCGGCGCTCGTGGGCCATTCTTCGGGAACTTTACGTGTGGCGCGAAAAAGCGGCGTTGCAAAGCAACCGTCCGCCGCGGGCGGTGGTGCGGGACGACCTGCTCGTCGACATCGCTCAGCGACCAGTCCAAAGTCCGCGCGACCTCCGGGTGATACGCGGCCTGGCCCATCGGTATCTTGACGAGATTTACGCCGCCGTAGAGCGCGGCCGTGCCGTGCCCGCGGACCAATGTCCCAAGCCGTTGGAGCGCGAGCAGGATGCACCGCAGCTCGGGCCGGTGGTCCAGGTCGTGCAGGCAGCGCTGGTTGATTTCGCCACGAAGCACAGCCTGGCACCGAACCTGGTCGCCGGCAATCAAGACATCAAGGCTCTCGTGCGGGCCTTTCAGCAAGGAACCATCGAACGAGCCGCTACGTCCTTGGTTAAAGGCTGGCGAGCGGCGTTCGTTTTGCCGCACTTATTGGCGATTTTGCAAGGGCGGCGCAGCCTCCGCGTCGCCGATCTCGACCGGGCCGACCCGTTCGACTATGCCGAATGCGACTCAACCTAGGACCGGTTGTCCCGACCGCTGTTCGCCTCTGCGAGTCAGCGAGGCGGCTAGACGGCGACGGCCAAGCGCCGGCTCCGCGCCGGTGTGCCGACGGCGGCCGCTTTGCCCGCGTCGATCAGGGCCCGGAACGCCTGAATGTCTAAGCCCGACGCCGAAGACGAAGCCGGTTGCCACTGGACTCCCAAAGCGAACCAACTGTCGGATTTGTACTCGATCGCTTCAATCACACCATCCAAGGCGGTGCCGCTGACGTTGAAACCTGAGGCAACCCGCTGCACCGCTTGACGATGTTCGCTGTTGACGACGATTTCGCCTTCGCCGTACACTTTGGCCAACAGCGTCTTGGGTTGGACGACGATGGCGTGCCGCAACCCCGCTTCCGGCGGATGCCGATGTTGCAGTGCGTCGGGCAGTTCGCGGGCAAGGTCGTCATAGTTCAAACCGCCCAGGGCCGCATTCAGGGCCAGCAAGCCGCGATCAACCGCCAGCAACGGAAAACGATGGGCCCGCGCCCACAAACAGAGCGACTCGAGATCGCCGTGCTTGGTCGGTCCACGTGTGAAACCGCAAGCTACCACGCCGATGCAATCGCCGAGGATCTCGCCCCACGAGCGGTCGCCGATCGCGGGTTTGAGAAAAACCGGCGTGGCGCCGGCGGCCGTAATAAAGCCTTGATAGCCGGATTTCCACATGCCGATGTTGCGGCCGGGCTGATCCACTTCGGAGCCGTAAATCGCAATCCGCAGCTCGGGAGATGGGGAGTTGAACACGGAGGACTCCTTTCCTCATAGGGGACTTGAGAACGAACCACGTCCTTCGCGAAGTCGGCGTCGAACTTCGCTCCGCCAACGACACCGCCGCAGGCAGCGCGTCGGCTGCGAACGCAACAGCTGACTTCCAGCTGGAGTCCCATTGTAACCTGACGGAACGCGATGTCCAGAAGAAAATCGAAAATCGTCTCGAACCGAGGCATCGTGTCGTTCACGCCGCCTGTTTGGTCGGTTCGGGCATCGCGGCCGGCGGGGGAGCTATGTCGGACACAACCAATTCCGACGACATCTCCGATTCCCAACCGACCCATCGAGCCAGCGAGGCCGGTAGTTTGCCGCGCGGCTTGCTGAGTGGAAAGATCCCCTTGGAAGCAGCTTGTAATTCGTCGACGGCGTAAAAGACCTTGGGGTGACTCGATTCGATGAGCCGAAGGAGATCGTGCAGTTGCCGACGCTTGACGACGGTCATGATGATCCGCACCGGTCCGGTAGCTCCCTCGCCGCTGACGCACGTGAAACCATAGTTGGCTTCGCGGAGCTGGCGCGTCAATTCACCGTCGCTGTGGTGGGTGATGATGCGTACCAGCACTTCGCCCATCGCCAGCTTGCGCTCGATCAGCATGCCGAGGAAGTTGCCGGCCGCGAAGCCTAAGGCAAACGCCATAAAACATTCGAGTTGGCTAAGGTTCTGCATCACTTGCGTGATGGCGAAGAGCCAGGTGGTGACCTCGAAGAAGCCGAGGACCGGGGCCAAAACGGTGCGACCCCGAGAGACGAAAATGATTCGCAACGTGCCGAGCGTGACGACGCACATCTCGGCCATGAAAATGCCGGCCGCGGTCAACAGGGCGTATCCCCACAGCGTCATCGGTGCATCCTCCGTACTGGGGACCGGAGTGATAACGCCGCCGACTGAAAAAATCAATCGGGTGTGAGGCCGACGATCCACTCGGCAAAATGCGGATACTGGGCAAGCAACTCCTTGCGTCGGCCGGCTTCGTAGTCCGCGTAATCGAAGCCAGGCGCCACGGTGCAGCCCAGCAGCGCATACTCCCCGCCCCGCCGCAGCCGGCTGCCTTGCCAGACGCCTCGGGGCACCACGACCTGCGGCTCGCCTCCGTCGAACACGTCGCCTAACAACACGATACGGCCGCTGCCGTCCGGAAAAAGTTGCAGCATTTCCACGGGACTTCCGCCGTAGAAGTGAAACACCTCGTCGCTTTGGAGCCGATGGATGGCGGAAAACGTCGAGGGCGTCAACAAATAGTAAATCGCCGTGCTGATCGAGCGCGGACCGCCATAGCGCTGCGCGAGCGCGTCGGCCGGCACGCTTTCCGCGGCGCGGTAGGTCTCGCGAAAGTAACCGCCTTCCTTGGGGTGCGGTTGCAGGTTGAACCGGCGGATCAGGTCATCGGCAGGCGACATGGCGGTGCTTCTCCGTGGCTTGGCTCGGCATCGTTTGCCCGGTACCCTACGGCCGGCGCAAGGAACCAGCCCCTGCCGAGCGCCGACGTGTTCTCGCTTCGGCGGCAAGTGCTGCCGCGCGGCGGCCGGATCATTCGCGCTCTCCCAGCCCGAGTGTTTCGCTGGGCTGCCGCGCTAGGTGCATCTCCAAGTACGAGGCGCGAATGGCGTCGCGCAAACCCAAGGCGGCAGCCGCTTGTTGGAGCGCAGCTTCGGCACGGGACTTGTCCGCGGGGGGAGCGACGATCTCGATTTCGACGAACCGCCCCAGCTCGAGCACCTCGTCGCAGCACACTTGCATGGCGAACTCGTTGCGCCGGCAGTGCCAGATCGTCCGCCGTTTACGGACCACGGCCGTTGGCCGATAGCCCAGGCGAGCCAAGATTCGGCAGCATTTTTCAGCCACGGCATCGCCGGCTTGCAGCGGTACTTCGATCTCGTCGCGCGTCTTGGCCGGTCCAGTTTGCTTTGGACCTTTGTACGTCAGCCAGTTGTCGGCGCCGACGCGGCGCAAGCGAAAGGCCTCGTCGGTCCGACGAAAATCGCGGTCGGGAGCGTTGAAATAATGGTCCGCTTCCTCGCGGACAGGCTCGGGCCGGGCTTGCCACGACTCCAGCACTCCGACAACCTCGGCAAAATCAGCAACGGCGAACTTCATTTCGATCTCGAGCATGCGCCCTCCCATCTGGGTGTTGTGGCAGCGGCGGTCACTGCTTAGAATAGCATCTGGGTTAGCTTACGCTGCGAACGCCTTTCCGAGGTGGGCATGAGTGATTACCATGTCGTCTGCCGCGTCGGCGAGATTCCGGCGGGCGAAGGCAAGACGGTCCAAGTGGGCAACAAGTTGATCGCCGTCTTCCATGTCGACGGCCAATACCACGCGATCGACGACACTTGCCCGCACATGGGGGCGTCGCTCGGCGGCGGT
>JANWVS010000103.1 GCA_025056835.1 Gemmataceae bacterium
CGAACGCGCGGCTTACCTGGCCTCTGATGGAAAACAACATCACCCGCCGCGACTTGGACGCGGTGATCGCGTTTCTACGGCAAGACGAACCGATCCTGACGCAATCGCGACAGGTGCGCGCTTTTGAACAAGCCTGGTCGGAATGGGTTGGCGTGCGGCACAGTGTTTTCGTCAACTCAGGCTCGTCGGCCAATCTGGTCACGATGGCAGCGCTGCGGGAACTATACGGCCCCGGAGAAGTGATCGTGCCGACGATCACCTGGGTGTCCGACATCGCCGCCGTGTTGCACTGCGGACTGACGCCGGTGCTCGTCGACATCGACCCGCGCACTCTCGGCATGGACACGGAACAAGTCATCGGCAAGCTGTCGCCGCGCACCCGGGCGGTCTTCATCACTCACGTTCTCGGCTACAATGCCGTGACCCAGCGGCTGCTCGACGAGCTTGAGCGCCGCGGCATTCCCCTCATCGAAGACGTGTGCGAAGCGCACGGGGCCACATTCCAGGGGCGCCGCCTCGGGTCGTTGGGACTGGCGTCGAATTTTTCCTTCTACTATGCCCATCATCTCAGCACGATTGAAGGCGGCATGGTCTGCACTAATGACGTGGACTTCTATGAAACGGTCCGCCTGCTGCGCTCCCACGGCTTGGTCCGTGAACTACACTCGCAGAGCCGCCAGCGCGAATACCGGGACGAGTACCCCGACTTGAACCCCGAGTTCATTTTCGCCCTGCCGGCGTACAACGTCCGAAGCACCGAGATCAACGCGGTCATTGGCCTGTCGCAACTGCCACGGTTGGAGGAGACGATCGCGCGCCGCAATGAAAACTTGCAACTTTTTCTCGAATGCCTCGACCCAGCCCATTTTCAAACCGACTTCGCCCTCGACGGGTGTAGCAATTATGCGTTCACACTCATCCTGCGGCGGGCCGACGATGAGCTGATGCGGCGGGTCACGGCGTTGCTGCGCCAGCGAGGCGTGGAGTACCGGCGCGGGACGTCGGGCGGCGGCAACCAGGCCCGCCAGCCCTACTTGCGACGCCTCTTGGGCGCCGACCTCTGGCGGCAATTCCCCCGCGCGGACCATGTCCATTTCTACGGCCTGTACCTCGGCAATTATCCGACCCTGGAACGCGCCAAGATCCGGCGTTTGTGTGAGGAACTGAATGACTTGCCGCGTCGCAGTTAACGACCGAGCTTGCCCGCGGCGATGGTGAGGCACCCTCGCCGAGCAAGCTCCGCAGCCCATAAGCGGAAACGACCATGCTCGACGTGTTATTCGTAAACCCTGCGAGTCGAACGCAAGTGTACCAGGCGCTCGGGACGGACCTCGCCGCCGTCGAGAACCCGATCTGGGCCGGCCTGTTAGCCGGTTTTTGCCGACGCCGCGGTGTCAGCGCCGCCATCGTCGACGCTGAGGCGGAGGAACTCCTTCCGGAACAAGTCGCTCAGCGCGTCCGCGACTACAATCCGCGGCTGGTAGCCATCGTCGTGTACGGACATCAACCTTCGGCCTCAACGCAAAACATGACTGCTGCCGGCCGCGTCTGCTCGATCATCAAGCAGGATGACCCCAACCGAAAGGTCCTGTTCATCGGCGGCCACGTGGCGGCCTTGCCCGAGCGAACCTTGCGCGAGGAAGACGCCGATTTCGTGGCGACGGGCGAGGGATTGCACACCGTGGTTGCGTTGATCGAGGCCTTACGGTCGCCGACGCCGCGTTTCGAGCATGTTCCCGGTCTTTGCTTCCGTGCCGATGACGGCGTGCATCAAGTTCCCGATCGGCCGCTCCTCACCAACCTCGATGCCGAACTTGCCGATCTCGCCTGGGATCTGCTGCCGATGCAGCGCTATCGAGCGCATAACTGGCACTGCCTAGGCGGCCGACCGCGTCAGCCGTACGCTGCCCTTTACACGACGCTGGGTTGTCCCTTCCATTGCTCGTTCTGCTGCATTCAGGCGCCGTTCCGAGCCGCGGAGCGCGCCAGTGGTCTGCGCACCTCGGCGAACAGCTATCGATACTGGTCTGCCGAGCATGTCGTTCGCCAAATTGACACCTTGGTGACACAATACGGCGTCCGCAACCTCAAATTTGCCGACGAGATGTTCGTGCTGAATCGCCGGCACGTGCTGCGCATCTGCGAACAGCTCATGGAACGGAAGTACGACTTGAACATCTGGGCCTACGCCCGCGTGGATACGATCACGGATGGCCTGCTCGATCAACTCCGCGCCGCGGGCTTCACCTGGCTGGCGCTGGGCATCGAGGCGGGATCGGAGCGCGTTCGCGCAGGCGTGGACAAAAAGTTCTCACAAGACGACGTCTTCGCCGTCGTCGCTAAGGTCCGCGCCGCGGGGATCAACGTCATTGGCAATTACATCTTCGGCCTGCCCGATGACGACCACGAGTCGATGCAGGCGACCCTCGATCTGGCAATCGAGTTGAACTGTGAATTCGCGAATTTCTATTCGGCCATGGCATACCCCGGCTCGCCCTTGTACGGCGAGGCGCTCCGGCGCGGGTGGCCGTTGCCCCGAGCGTGGACCGGCTACGCGCAACATTCGCGCGATTGCCTGCCGCTGCCGACGAAGTACCTGACATCGGCCGAGGTTTTACGCTTCCGCGACGAAGCCTTTGTGCGCTACTTTACCGGCGCCCGCTATCTCAAAATGGTGGCGTCACGATTTGGCGACGCCGCAGCGCGAGAAATCGCGCACCTCGCTCGGCGCCGACTGGAGCGCGACTTGCTGCCCCACGCTCCCGGGCCATGGCCGCCGAACCAAGGGCCGGCCCAGACCCCGTCTTCGTTTCAGCAACAATACCAATGAAGGGTTCGCACCCTGCTTGAAAGTAGTTGGATTGACGAAGCGTCAAGACGTTCGACGCCACGGTGACGGCACTTGTTGGCACAACACAGATCACCTACAGAGGCTTAAAGTCGCGGCGGTGCGGAGCGCCGCGGTCGCTCGACTTCGAACCTCGGCGCCTCCGAGGAGTCTGGTTTTGGGTCCGTTTTCTCGGCTTGAATCGGCCGGGCTAAACCACTAGGATGCCATTTTCCCCACGATGGGGCAGCGAATGCACTACGATCCCGCCAATCCGCTGATCGTGCAAGGCGACCGCACGGTGCTGGTGGAAGTGGATAATCCCCGCTACGCCGCAGCACGCGATGCCCTAGCGCCGTTCGCAGAACTGGAAAAAAGTCCGGAGCACATCCACACCTATCGGTTGACGAACCTGTCGCTTTGGAACGCTGCCGCTGCGGGAATGTCAGCCTCGGCGATGATCGCGGTTTTGAACCGGTTCACGAAGTTTCCGTTGCCGCCCAATTTGGCCGCTGACCTGACCGAGACCGTGAGCCGGTATGGGCGAGTCAAGCTGTTCAAGCACGGCGACCGTCTTGAATTGGTCTGCGGCGACAAACCGCTCCTGGAGGAACTAGCCCGGCAACCGAAGGTCCGCGAATACCTGGGCGATCGACTGGGACCGGATCGTTTTCTGGTAGCTGCGGCCCATCGCGGCGTGCTCAAGCAAGCGCTAATCAGCGTCGGCTATCCGGCCGAGGACTTGGCGGGCTACACCGAAGGCGCGCCGTTGCCCATTCGTCTGCGCGAGATTGCCCGCAGCGGGTTGCCGTTCCGCGTTCGAGATTACCAGCGCGATGCGGCGGAGGTGTTCTACGCCGGCGGAGACGTTCACGGCGGCAGCGGCGTCGTGGTGCTGCCGTGCGGAGCCGGCAAGACGATTGTCGGCATCGCGGCGATGGCCTTGATGCAAAAAGCGACGCTGATCCTGACGACCAGCATCACGGCTGTCAAGCAATGGATTCGTGAAATTCTCGACAAGACAACACTGTCGCCCAGCGAAATTGCCGAATACTCCGGCGAAAAGAAATCACTCGGGCCAGTGACCGTGGCGACGTACCAAATCCTCACGCACCGCTCCGACAAGAACGAAGACTTTCCGCACTTCAAGCTGTTCGACGAACGGGATTGGGGATTGATCATTTACGATGAAGTCCACCTCTTGCCAGCACCGGTGTTTCGTGTGACAGCCAACATCCAAGCCCGACGCCGGCTTGGACTGACCGCGACATTGATTCGAGAAGACGGCCGCGAGCAAGATGTGTTCAGCCTGATCGGTCCCAAGAAATACGATGTGCCATGGCGCGAGTTAGAGGCGCGCGGCTGGATCGCTGAAGCGACCTGTTGCGAGATTCGAACGTCGCTGCCGGACGATTTACGCATGGACTACGCCGTGGCCGAGTGGCGCCGCAAATATCGATTGGCCAGCGAAAACCCCGCCAAGGCGGAAATCGTCGCACGATTGCTGGAGCAATACGCCGGCAAGCAAGTGCTCATCATCGGTCAGTACCTCAAACAGCTCCGCGACTTGAAGAAGCGATTCAACATACCGCTGATTACCGGGCAAACTCCCACCAGCGAGCGAGAAGAATTGTATCACAAGTTCCGTCACGGCGAACTCCGGCAGCTTATTCTGTCCAAGGTCGGCAACTTCGCCATCGATTTGCCGGATGCCAACGTGTTGATCCAGGTCTCGGGCACGTTTGGGTCACGTCAGGAAGAGGCGCAGCGGCTGGGGCGTATCTTACGCCCCAAGGCTAACGGCGACCTGGCTCACTTTTACACCATTGTGACGCGGGACACGCGCGAATTGGATTTCGCCCACCACCGCCAACTCTTCTTGACGGAACAGGGCTATAGCTACAGCATCATGGACGCCGACGAGATGCTGGCGCGTCGAAGAATCGCCTAGGTTGCCAAGCGATGGAAAACGACGATGGAAAAAACACGCATCCCCGTGAAGCTGCATCGGCGTGTCTGCCTGATTCATACGGAGGACGGACTGCTGGCCGAGGAGTTGCTCGCCCACCGCAAGCTGGCGGCGGAAGTGGCGGGCAGGCTGGCCGAGCGCGTCTTGCTCATTCGCCCGGGCCGCGCGGACGCCGTTATCCAGGAATTGCGACGGCTCGGCCACACACCGCAAGTTGCCGCCGGCGATTAACGCCGCAGGACGAACGACGCTGTCGTGCTTCTTCGGCGGCTGTCGACCGCGTTGTTGTTGCGAGAATTTTCTAAGGCGCATGCCGAAAGGCCAGGCCCGTTGCCGACCGCGACGTCATGACTGCCCCGCGTATTGAGCGAGATGCCTTCTTGGCCCGTGATTCCCTGCGGAAGTATGACGAAGCTTTGCTGCGCCGCGTGGCCGCGAATCTGTGCAAACCGCGAAACCATTGGCCGATCGGCGACCTGATTGAACGTTGTGTCGAGGTCTTTTCGAACCCCCCGACCTTGGATCGTCGTCTAAAAGTAATATCGCCGGCCGGCCGCCAACTGCTCGCGGTCATCGGGCATAGTCGCCAGCCGCGCTGGCTTGTCGGCAGTCTCATCGAAATCGCCACGGTCCTGGCCAGTGACGATGCCTTGACGACCGTGTTGGAACTTCTCGACGCCGGACTGCTCTTCCCGATTCTTCGCGAGGGTCTGCGGCTGCGGAATTTTCAATCGTGGTTGTTGGAATCCCCTGCCCCAGAGGTGCTGGCGCCGACGCCGGTCACGGACCGTGCCCTGGGCGAGCCGCTGCCGCTGGAATTTCCGCCGGCGCAAGATACGGACGGCCCTATTCGCGAAGCTGACGGTCTGGATTGGCCATTGCGCTTGGCAGTGCTTTGGCAGATCGTCGGCCGCGGACCACTCCGCCGAACGCAGCAACTCGACTTCTTTAAGCGCGATTTGGACCGACTTCGCAGCGAGGCACTCTTGGCTGCACCCGACGAGGCCTTGGCCGACCTGCCCGATCCGGCGCTGTTCGCGGCGGCCCTGGCCCAAGCCGTCGGCCTCTTGAAAGAAGTCGACGGCGAAGTGCGGGCCGGCGACTTTCCCAAATCCTGGGAAGTCGGCCTCGCCGAGGTCCTGGCTGACCTTTGGGCCGCTTTCCCGCGAATATCGACCTGGAATTCGTTCGCCGGCTGGGCACCGAGCTTTGCTTTGGCCAATCCGTTTCCGACCGCTAATCTACTCGCTTTGCTGGCACTGGCGACCGTGCCGGACGACGGCTGGGCCGATCCCGAAGCCTTGGCCGACTGGGTTGGGCAAAGACATCCGTATTGGCGGGAAGCCTCCGCCCTCGACGCCGGTGCAACGTCGCGCGGTTTGGGCCGCAGGTCGTTGGGGCAAGCCACTGGAGTCGCACGATTTCTCTTGGCCGTAGCGTACCCGCTCCGCTTGTGTCAAGCGCGTCGCCGTCATGCCGGCGGTTGGGCGTTGCGCTTGTCGCCTCTGGGGCGCTGGGTGTTACGACTCACTCCGAACGTGCCGGAGTTCCCCGTCTTCTCACAGACGCTCCTCGTGCAGCCGAATCTGGAGGTTCTGGCCTATCGTCAAGGGTTGACGCCGCACCTGCTCGCTCAGTTAACGCGCTTTGCTACCTGGAAGACGCTAGGCGCCGCCTGCACGTTGCAATTAGAGCCGCAGAGCGTCTATCGCGCCCTGGAAAACGGCGAAACCCAAGCCAGCATCGTCCAAAGCCTCGAGCGTCACGGGATGAAGACGTTGCCTTCGGCCGTGTTGGAAGCGCTTAAAACGTGGTCCAACAAGCGGAACCGGATTACCGTTTATCCCGCTGCGGTCTTGCTCGAGTTCGCCACGGCGGACGAACTGAACGAGGCCTTAGCTCGCGGCTTACCGCTGACGCGCTTGACCGAACGTCTGGCCGCAGTCGCCACCGAGCAGCAAATTGACTACCGCCATTTCCGGCTGACCAGTGCCCGCGATTACGGACTGCCGCCGGAGCCGTGCGTCGCAGTGGAAAGCGACGGCGTCACGTTGAGCGTGGACCTAGCGCGCTCCGATTTGTTGTTGGAGCCAGAAATTCAGCGCTTTGCCGAATCCGTACCGACCTCTGTACCAGGCCGACGCGCCTATCGACTGACGCCGGCGTCCGTCGCCGGGGCGCGGCAACAGGGGTTGTCGTTGGCGGAACTCTCCGCATGGT
>JANWVS010000104.1 GCA_025056835.1 Gemmataceae bacterium
GGAAATGATGGCCGGCTTGTTTGCCGACGCCCGCCCGGCAGCGGGGTTTGAAGACCGCCTCTTGAAGCGCTTGCGTCAACTCAAACCCGCCGCCCGGCCCCAGGCCGCAACTTGGTCGGTGTGGGCCAAGATTGCCGTGAGTGCGGCAGCGCTCGTTTTTCTCGGAGCACTAGGTGCGGCCGTGCAAACGGTCATGGTTCAGGGAGGCTTGCCGTTCCTGGGGGCGGAACGCGCCGCGATCCAATTGGCAAACGGGAACGACCATGGCGGTGCCCTTGTCACGAGAGAAATCAATCCGACGGCCGCGCATCCCGACACCACGCGGCGCTATAACACTGATCGCCTCGACGAACTCAGTCGAGTTGGGACCATGATTCCCGACGGAGCGAACGACCGCCGGGAAAGGGCGTCGTTCGGAGCGATTCTGGGTGAAGGCGGCTCCCCGAGGCCCAAAGGCGATGCGGATAGCTGGGCCGAGCGGGCAGACAAGGGACAGAGCGAGAAGCGTTCGGACAGTCGTCTCGACGAGCTGCGCCAGTTGGAGCGCGACAAAGACATGAAGCAGCCGCCGCTAGAGTTGTCGGCCGGTGCGGCAGGCGGCCCCCCCCGGACGCCCTCCGCCCCGCCGACTCCGGCCCGCCCCGACGCCGAAGGCGTAGTTCTGACGATAAATCCAACCCCAGGCCGCGAGCCTGACTATGACCGCAGCTTGAAAGCGAGAGATCCCAAGGAAAAGGCGCCGTTGGTCACGTATTTCGGATTGCCGGCCGAGAGTCCGGCAACGGACAAGGACGAGCCTGCGAAAACACCGGCCGGCGACTCAAGGAAAACGGCCGATGACTATTTCCGCTTGACCGAGGCCGAAAGGGGCGGCGACGCCAAGAGCCACGTATCGCCGGCCAAAGCGGACGACCGAGCCGGCATACCCGGCATCGCGCCCAAGGCCCCGGGCCGGTCCGGTGAATCGGCTTTGGGTCGAGAACAGGCGACGACCGGCAACAAAGAGGCAGAGGCCGAGCCGCCGGCGACGACCCCGCCCCAATCCCAACCGCCCGCGATCCAGCGTAAGGTCATCCGCACCGGCGACGTTGAGTTTGAAGTCGACGTCTTCGACAGCGCCGTGGCGACGGTCACGCGCCTTGTCTCGGCGGTGCCGGGCGCTTTCGTCGCCACCGTCAACAGCGACAAGCTCCCTAACGGCAAAGTCCGCGGCTCAATGGTCGTCCGCATGCCGCCGGAGCATCTCGATAAGTTTTTGCTCGACCTCCGCAAGGAGTTGAGCAAGGTCGGCGAACTCAAAGGGCAAAAGATCGGCAGCGTGGACGTCACGAAACTCTATTACGATCTGGAAAGTCGGCTGCGTGCGGCCCGTGCCATGGAAGAGCGGCTGCTGGAGATCATCAAGAAAGGCAAGGGCGAAATCAAGGACCTCCTCGCCGCCGAGCGCGAACTGGGCACCTGGCGCACGAAGATCGAGGAAATGGAAGGTGAGATCCGCTACTACAACAATCAGATTTCGCTGAGCACGTTGACGATCCACCTGGAGGAAAAGGAAATCCGGGCGGCGGCGGCGATCGTCGTCACCGAACACGTCACCCTGAAAATCGAAACCGACGACGTGGAAAAGAGTCTGCAAACCGCCTTGGCCGCCGTCGCCGACGCCAAGGGCCGCATCACCAAATCGGACCTCAAGCAACACGCCGCCGGCCAGTTCGAGGCGATCCTGCAATTCGAAGTGGCGCCCGCCGCAGCCGGCAGCGTGCGCGATAGGCTCAAGAACCTCGGCATCGTCACGCACCAGGACTCGCAACGGCTCCAGCAAGCCGAGGGAGGCGAAATCCAAGGCGAAATCAAGTCACGCACCAGCGACGTCCGTTTTTACGTGACCTTGTACAACGTCGCCAACGTCAAGCCGCGCGAATCGCACGCGCTGACGGTGGCCGTCGCCGACGTGCCGACCGAGTATCGCAAACTTCAAGAGGAAGTCAGCAAAGCCAAGGGCCAAGTTCGGCTCGGCCATCTCAACGAGACCGACAAGCTCCATGTCACGGCTGAGTTCGATTGCGACATCCCCGCCGTCCAGCGCAGTGCGTTCGATACGCTTCTGGCGGACATGGGCGACGTGCTGTCACGGACGACCCATCGCCTCCCCCCCGGCGAAATGGCCACGGACCGCAAGGTCGGCTATCGTCTGATTCTCCGCAGCCTGGCCAACATCGAGCCGCGCGAAACGTACACGATCCAGTTGGCCACGCTCGACGTGCCCGCCGGTTATCGCGATTTGCAAGAGGAGGTCGCCCGACTCAAGGGCCAGGTCCGCGGCGGTAACCTCAACGAAATGGACCGCCTCGACATCCATGCCCAGCTCGATTTCGACCTTTTCAGCAGCGACCGTAAAGCGATGGACGACTTCCTCGCCAAGCTCGGCGACGTCGTCTCCCGGACCACGGCGCGGGCGGTGCCGACGGCAATCGCCACCGACCGCAGGACCGCCTATCGCCTCACGCTGCGCAACCTTTCCAACATTCAACCGCGCGAAAGCTTCACGTTGCAAATCGCCGTGCCCGATGTCCCCGCCGCTTTCCGGGCGCTCGAGGCGGAGGTTGCCAAGGTCAAGGGCCAGGTTCGCGCCAGCCAGCTCAATGAACAAGACAAGAGCAACGTGACCGCGGTGCTCAACTTCGACGTGGCCGGGGCCGACCGCCAGCTGTTCGAGCAACTTTTCTCCAAGCTCGGCGACGTCATGGTGCGCAATACACACCGCGCCCCGCCCAACGAGCTGGCCACGGAGCGCAAGGTCGGCTATCGTCTGACGCTCAAGAGCGTCAACAGCGTGCCGCCTCGCGAAGTCTTCCAGCTTCAGGCCGTGACCACGGACGTGCCCGGCACGTTTCGCCAATTGCAAGAAGCGGTCGCCCAGGCCAAGGGCCACGTCCGCAGCGCCAACCTCGATGAGCAAGACAAGCTCAATGTCAGCGCCACGTTGCATTTCGACGTCGAAGTCGGCGAGCGGAGCGGAATCGATAAGGTGCTTGAGGCGACCAGCGACGTGTTTACCAAAGTCGTCAGCAAGACGCTCAACGAGGCAGCCACCGATCGCAAGGTTGGCTATCGGCTGACGCTGGTCAACGCCGCGGCCTTGCTGCCCCGTGAAAAGGTCATGATATTCATCGACGTGAAAGACACTCGCCAGGCGGGTACGTCGCTCAAGGACATCGTCCGAGCCGCCGGGGGAACGGTGGTCGAGGAGCAGCCGGAACTTCTCCCCAGCGGGGCGCGGAAAGTGCTGTTCGCCTTCAACGTGCCGGTGGCGAACAAAGACGAAGTGGTCCGCAAGTTCGAGAATGTCGGCGAAGTGCGCCTGATCAAGCCGACGCGCAACCCCAAGGCGCCCGAAACCAAGCTATCCCTGGCCCATGTCGACGTGCAAATCGCCAGCCCGGCGCCGATCGTACCCAGCGATCAGGGGTTGACGCCGCGGCTTCGCACGAGTCTCGAATATAGCTTCTGGGCACTGATCTGGAGCGCCTCGGTGATCGTGATGGGCCTGATGGTGGTCTTGCCGTGGGCCTTGGTCGTTTGGGCGGGAGTCAAGCTGGTGCGACGATGGCGGGGCCAAACTTCGCGGGCCAGGGCAGTGCCGACGGCGGCGGGCTGACTCAGCGGATGATTTTACACTTGGGTAGTGCCTTTTGCAGGGCCGCGACGCCGGGATCGGTAACGCGGACGTTGATCAACGCCAACTCCTGAAGGTTGACCAACGGTGCCAGAACCGCGAGGCCGTCGTCGGTGAGGTTGGTGTGGCTGAGATATAGTTTTTGCAGGTTCTTGAAAGCGGCGAGATCCTTGGCAGCGGCATTGGTAAGCGGCGTGTTGCTGAGCCATAGCACTTCGAGCTGTGCCAACGGCGTTAAGTGTTTGAGGCCCGCGTCGGTCAGCGAAGTGAGATTCAGACTCAACTCCTTGAGCTTGGCGAAGCCAGCGAGATGCTTCAGTGCCGCGTCATTGACACGGGTGCTCGACAAGCGCAACACCGTCAAACGCGGCGCCAGCGATGCGAGGTCTTTCAGCCCAGCCTCGGAAATCTCGTTCTGGCTCAGATCCAATTCGGCGAGCGAGGGAACCGCTGCCAGGTCTTTTAGACCAGCATCATTGACGGAGGTGTAGGCGAGATTAAGTGCCGTCAGTTGTTTGAAGGCAGCGAGCTCTTTGAGTCCGGCGTTGGTGATAGCTGTCCCTTCCAAGCCGAGGCGTTGCAGAGCGGGCGCCGCGGCGGCCAGGACCTTTAAGCTGCCGTCGTTAATTGTCGTAAAACCCAGCCCGAGGACTTGAAGCCCTTTGAACGCCGCCAACTCCTTGAGGCCGGCATCGCCGATCTTGGTGGCGGTGAGGTTCAACGATTGCAACGCGGCCAGCTTGGTCAGTTCCTTGAGGCCTGGATCGGTAATGGGGACAAAGCTCAAATCGAGCGACTGAAGCTGCCCCAAGGCGGCAAGGTCTTTCATCACAAGATCGGGCATTGCCTTGGCGTCGAGCTTTGCGCTGAGGTTGACGGCGACGACCGGGTTTCCCTTGGCCTTGGCGTCGCGGGTGACGGTGCCGCCGGCCTTTTCGATGAGACGCAGAGCCTTGGCCTCGGCATCTTCCTGGGCCGGTGCCGCCGTTGCAACCAGGGTTGCGGTCACAATCGCGGCGGCAACCGATGGCTGCAACTTCGTGAACCTCAACCCGATTGTCTCATTGCTGCCGGACATGGAAACGGACCCGGTAGGAATCGCAATGCAGGGATGGGTATTGTATGGCGACGGCGTCAAACAAAAAGCCCGCGAGCGGTATCTCGCGGGCTGGCAGGACATCGCCCCGGGCCGTTAGTGATTCAAGATGAATTCGGCGCTATTGAGCAGCGACCAGAAAATGTCTTGGTAGTAGCTGATCGGCGTGCCGGGGTGCAGTTTCCCGGTCCGATCGACGAGCGACCCGAAGGTTTTATCATTCAGAATCTTGTTCAGTTCTTTCTGGGTGGGCGGTCGATTCAAGGCAGCGAGATAAAGCCGCTGCAAACCGGCGACGGTGAATCCCTTGGTGCGTGCGACCTCAGCCACGGTACCGACCTTGGGATCCATGATGGCCTCGTTCATTTCTCGGCCGTTCATCAGCATGAGGGCCTGGACCACAGTGCCGTTGAAGGTTCCTTCCTCACCCTCATCATTGCCGAAGTTGACGACCAATTGATCCAGCCACTGCGAGCGAAGGGCACCGCGTTCGTTTTTGTCTTGACTGGCCTTGGCGGCCGTGGCGGTCATGAGGGAGTCGAACAATTGCTCGGGAGACATCGGTTTCAGCAACATCCGGGCGAAGAAGACCTCGTCTTCCGGCTTGTCGTTGTACTTGTTGGCCACGCTCGACAATCCATAGGCTCGGCTGTTGCAGATCCAGCGGACCAACGCCTTGGGATCATGGTTGTACTTGCTGGTCCAGTCCTCTGCCAAGCGATCCAGCAGCTCCGGATGAGTCGGCGGGTTGTGGTCGCCGAAATCGTCGGGCGTATCTTTGGTGAGACTTTTACCAAAGAAGTGGTGCCACATCCGGTTGACGAATACTTTGCCGAAATACGGACTGGTGACGATGAACCTCGCGAGTTCTTTGCGGCGGCTGGTTCCGCCGTCGAGCTTCGGCTTCTTGCCGTCGAGGAAGGTGGCCTTGGTGTAGTAAACCGTGGCATTGCGTCGTTCATACTGAACCAAGCCGCCGACGTTGAAGTTCGGATTGTCGCGCAGTTCACGCTGGGCTTCCTTGACTCCCTTCTTCTTTTGATTGACCATCATTTGCGGGCGGCCGCGAGGGGTGTCCACCGTCCGGAAGAAGGCATTGATACCCCAGAAGTGCTTTTGCTCCCATTCGCCGTTGAACGGGTGGTCGTGGCATTGCACGCATTGGGTGCGCAGGCCAAGGAAGAGGCGGGTCGTGCGCGACGTGACCGGCACCATGTCCCACCGGCCGTTGGTCGCCGTGTCTCCCTTGATTTCATCGCCAAGGTGATGGAGGATGAAATTGACGGCGGGGTTTTCATTCGTGACCCCCTCGGCCGTGAGAAGTTCCGTAACGGTATCGGCCCAGCCGTTCTTGTGGCCTTCGCGAATCGGTTCGTTGAATTCCGTCGTCAGCCAGTCGCGCAACTGCTCTTGATGGATCTTCTGAGAACCGCTCCGCGTGAGAAGCATGACCGTCCAGATATTGGCGAAGTTTTCGCCGAATTCTGGGTTTTTCAGCAGGCGTTCGATGAGCAAGGAACGCCGTCGCTCCGGAGGATCGGCCAGGAAAATCCGAATTTCTTCGGGTGTCGCGATCCGGCCGATAATATCCAGCGACGCGCGGCGGATGAATTCATAATCGGTGCATCGGGCCGATGGTTGAATCTTGTTCTCGCGCCAGCCTTTTTCGATGAGTTCATTGATGTAGGCGACTTGTTCGACGCCACCGACGCCGGGAGCCAAGATGTCTCGCACCTTGGCATCGAACTTCAATTCCGGATCCGGCAGTTCTTTGGTCTCTTTTTTGTCGGCTTTCGGTGCCTCGTCCTTCGCCTGGCCTTCGGCATTGGGCGTGCCGACAACCACCAACAAAAGCATCGCCGCGGCGCCGAGGCTGAGCGGCGCCAAACCGTAGCAACGGCGGTCTCTGGTCGTCTCCGTCATATCCATGTCTCCCTGGTCAGTTGAGGATTCCGGTGGGAGTCGCGAGCCACCTTTGTTCATGTGTTCATGATACGACGCGCGGACAAACATCGTCTACGACAAGACGGCACGCAGTACCATCCCGCTATCGCTTCAGACGCAGAAGGGACGCAAAAAGTTCCATCAGGCTCCCGTGCCGAGATTTGCGATCAGGGCCGTTCGATTGCGGCGCAAGCCGTTATTTTTCAAACGAGCCAGGCTGGTTTACGATCCACGCAAACGGACTTAGGGGACAAGCGAACAGACCTGAATTTTGCGATCGAAGAAGATGGC
>JANWVS010000105.1 GCA_025056835.1 Gemmataceae bacterium
AGCACTTCGGTGTGGAGACGGCGTTTGCAATATGCGTGCCAGCGGCCGTTGGTCTCCAGGCCCCAGATTTGGGTGCGGGCGTCGATGTTCGATTTGCCGGTGACCAAATTAACAGGGTCGGAGACTTCGTAAATCGCTTCACCGGTGCCGTCGGTCGCGAAGACCGGAATGGAGATCACCGGCATGCCGTTGGGATCAGAGCTGATGCGATATTTGACGCGGGCGGGCATGAAGTAAAAGCCGCTCAGGTCGATAGAAAACCGGCATTCCTCGTCGAGAAACATCCCCATCTCGGTCCGGAAGCCGCTGAGCATACGGAAGTCGAGATCCCGGTTGCCGAAAAGGATGACGGTACCATCTTCGGCCAAATTGCCGGGAGAGATCTGGTTCGTGGAGCCGAGAGTCAGCAACGGCGTGCTCAACGGACCTGGGGTGATCCAGCCGCGGAGGTAATCACCGCTCAGCCACCACTTGTCGTTGGGTGTGCGATGGAAGACAACCGGTTCCGGCAACGCGGCCGGCACGACTTCCAAGCCGAAGGAGGCCGGTCCGCCGAAATTCGAGTGGCGTACGGTAGCCCGGGGGAGGGGTTCGACCACGACGGGGGCCGGCGGCAGCGGCGCTCCGATCGGCTCGGGAGGAACGGGCGTGGCCGTCGATGACTTGGCTGCCTGGTCCGGGGCGGCCTGGGCGGCGGTCCGCTGGGGCACGGGCTGATGGGGCGGCTGCTGGGCGGGGAAGTAACTCTGCGGCAGAAAGTTCGGAACCGGCGCGGGGTAGGCGGGTCGCGCCAAGTGTTGCGGCATTTGGTAACCCGGTGGTGCTACCCACGCGGCGCCCTGGTGCGGCGCGGGATAGTAAACGGGTTGTTGGGCTGGCCAGTATTGTGCTTGGGCGGCGGTTTGGCCTAGCACCATTGCCAACGAAGCGAGAATCCCTTTTCGCATGGTTCACCTGGGCATCCAAGCTGTGTTTTCGTTCCTTCGACGCGGAGAGTCCGTTGTCTCCGTCCTGCCCTTGTTCATCGGAACGCAACCTTCGGGAAGTCCGTCAAAAGACGCAAGCTGAGCGCTCCGCACTACGCCCCGGCATGACAAGGGCCGCACAACTCGCACGGGCGTCACGAGCCGAATAACAGGAACCGAGCACGGGGCTGTTCGATTGTGCCATATGTCCTTTCACGTCGGTCGTAAACCGGACCGGTGCGCTCGAAAACAACGCCTTGCGCCGCTATCGAAAAGACCTGGAACCGACGCCGCGGGCAATCGATTGGCCTTTTCCCGATGGTCCCGACCTGCTACGTTGCACGCCGATCAGAAAACGTTGGCCAGGGAAGGAGTTGCGATGTTTCACCGATTCGCAGCATCCGCGGCCGATTGGCTCTGGTTTTTGTTGTGCGCCGCCGGCTCGTCGGCTTGGTGCCTCACCGCTGCTACCCATTTGGGAGCCACCTTCGACGAAACCCTCTACCTTCGCGCCGGTCTGGAGGCTTGGCGCACCGGCAGCCACGAGCCGCTCTTGCGCATGGGGACGATGCCGCTGCCCGTGAACACAGCCACACTGCCGCTGTACTTGCGTGAGCGTTGGATCGGTGTCGATTGTGATCTCGACAGCGCCGATTTCGACCGCTGTCTGAGGTGGGCGCGTGCCACGAACCTGGTGTTTTGGTGGCTTCTCTTGGCGTGTGCCCAGCTCGTCGGCCGCGACTTGGGTGGGAGTTGGGGAGGGCGGCTGGCCGTGGCTCTGCTTGCCTGCGAACCAAACTTCCTCGCCCATGCCACGTTGGCGACGACCGACATTGCTGCCGCGGCGACGGTCCTATTGGCCGCATATTGGTATGCCCGCGTGCAATCGTGCCCGGACTGGGGCCGCCGCATTGGTCTGCCAGCCTTCGGTTACGGCTTGGCCCTGTTTGCTAAAGCATCGGCGCTGGTCTACGTGCCAGCCTGTTGGTTGGCTGTAGCCTGGCAGCGGCGCAGCATCGCGGAGCATAACGAATCGGGCGCCTGCCGTCGCTTCTTTGCGGACGGCTGGCGAATCGCGGGGCTGGGGATGGTGGTTGTCTTCATACTTTGCGGCTGCGACTGGCGGCCGCATCCTTCTTTGGTGCGTTGGGCGGCACAACTTCCCGCCGGGGCTTTTAAGGACGCGATGACCTGGCTGGCCGACCACCTGACCGTGTTTAGCAACGCCGGCCAAGGAATCGTCTATCAGATTGGTCATAACCTCCGCGGGCACGGTGCGTTTCTACTCGGCACGGCCGCCAGCCGCGGCATGTGGGGATATTTCCCGGTCCTGTTGTTGATAAAGCTACCCGCGGCCCTGTTGATGCTGCTCAGCGTGCTGGCGATCGTGCGGCGGCGATCGTTGGCCAATTGGGCCTGCGCGGCGGCGGGTGGCCTGTTGCTGTTCAGTCTCACGTGTCGGGTGCAGATCGGTATTCGCTTGATGTTGCCATGGTTGGCGTTGGGAATCGTCGGTCTGGCGGCCGCATGGGTCAATGCCGTCGCAGCAATGCCTGCCGGGTGGCGACGCCGCAGCCTGTTGGGCACCGGGGCAGGGGGTGTGGCCTGGATGTTCACGGCGGCACTCGCCATTTGGCCCCATGGATTGACCTACGTCAATGAGCTGTGGGGGGGACCGGAGCAGGGCTATCTCTTGGTCAGCGATTCCAACTACGACTGGGGCCAAGGGCTGCCCGAACTGGCCGCGTGGCAGCGCCGCCACGGTATCGAGCGCCTCGACCTATGCTACTTCGGCACCGATCCCAACTTGAGACGATTACCGATGCGGCCTTTGTCCGCAGCCACCATGGCTGCCTCGGAATTTCTCCAAATCGTCCGGGGCCGGTATGTGGCCGTAGGTACGACCTGGTTGTACGGCGCTTACGTCCCTTACGATGCCGAAGTGCCGCGTTTGCTGCGGACGCTCAAGCCGGTGGCCCGAACCCGCACGTTCTTGATCTTCGATTTCAGCGATGCTGCCCAGGGCAGGGGAGCGGGATTGCCGTCCCCGGTCGCTCAGTGCTATTCGTCCAGGCGTACCATTAAGTCCCCTGCTTCGACCTGGGTACCCGGCCGGACAAGCACTTCCGCGATCCGTGCCGGACGGTCGGCGTAGACCGTTGTCTCCATTTTCATGGCCTCCAGCGTCACCAACTTGCGGCCCTGCGGTACCCTTTCTCCGGGAGCGACATCGACGCGAATCACCAGACCCGGCATCGGCGCGGCCACGTGCGATGGGTTGTTCGGTTCCGCCTTGGGGTGCGATTGCACACCCGCGGCCAGGTTTCTATCCACCACTAAGACCTCGCGCGGTTGGCCGTTCAGCTCAAAAAACACCAGGCGACGGCCGTCCAAATGGGGATCGCCGACCGTCAAGAACTTTATGATGAGGGTCTTGCCCTCTTCAATGTCGACGCTGATCTCCTCACCCGGCTCCATGCCGTAGAAAAACGTCGAAGTAGGCAACACGCTCACGTCGGAGTAACGGGCCACATGAGCCTGAAATTCTGCCGCCACGCGCGGATACAGCAGATACGACAGGGTTTCGCGCAGACTGACATCGCGCTTCGCCGCGGCTGAGAGCTTGGCTCGAGTGCCGGCGATATCGGCCGGCGGCAGGGTAGCTCCGGGTCGTTCGCGAAGCGGCACGCGGTCCTTGAGGATGCGCTTTTGAAGCTCGGCTGGGAATCCCCCGACCGGCTGGCCCATTTTCCCCTCGAAAAACTCGACAACCGACTCGGGAAAAGCCAAGTCGCGCGAGCCGTGCAACACTTCTTCGGGCGTCAGGTTGTTGGCCACCATGAACAACGCCATGTCGCCGACCACTTTGGAAGTCGGCGTGACTTTCACGATGTCACCGAAGAGACGATTGACTTCGGCATACATCCGACAGCATTCGCGCCAACGTGATTCCAGGCCGAGTGCTTGTGCCTGCTGATACAGGTTGGTGTACTGCCCCCCCGGCATTTCGTGGCGATACACCTCGGCACTGGGAGCAAGCTGACCTGACTCAAACGGTAAATAAAGTTTGCGAACGGCCTCCCAGTATTCGTTGGTCGCCTGAAGCGCATCGTAATCGAGCCCGGTGTCGCGCGGCGTGAAACGCAGGCATTCGACCAACGTGCTGAGGTTGACCTGGCTCGTCATGCCCGAGAGCGGTCCCATGGCCGCGTCGACGATGTCCACCCCTTCCTCGGCTGCTTGCAAGAGCGTAGCGATCTGGCCTCCCGCCGAATCGTGCGTGTGAAAATGAATCGGGACGCCGACTTCTTGCTTCAGCGCCCGCACCAGCCGTTGGGCGGCGTAAGGCTTGCACAGACCGGCCATGTCCTTGATGCCCAGGAGGCTGGCGCCCATTTTCACGAGTTCCTTAGCCATGCCGACGTAGTAGCGCAGGCTGTACTTGTCGCGGCGCGGGTCGAGCAGGTCGCCCGTGTAACAGATGGCCGGTTCCGCTAGTTTGCCGCAGTCGCGGACCGTTTCGATGGCCAGCTTCATATTCGGCAGCCAGTTGAGGGCATCGAAGATGCGAAACAGGTCGATGCCGGCGTCGGCAGATTCCTTGATGAACGCCTGGACGACGTTATCGGGGTAGTTGGCGTAGCCGACGGCGTTGTTCGCCCGGAGCAGCATTTGCAGGAGGATGTTGGGAATGCGCGCACGCAGTTCGGCAAGACGCTGCCAGGGGTCTTCCTTGAGGAATCGCATGGCCGTGTCGAACGTGGCGCCCCCCCACATCTCCAGGGAAAAGAGGTCGGCGTGGCGGCGGGCATAGACCGGGGCGATCCGCAGCATATCGTAAGTGCGCAGCCGTGTCGCCAGCAGCGATTGGTGGGCATCGCGCAAGGTGGTGTCAGTGAGGAGCAGTCGTGGTTGATCGCGAATCCATTGCAGAAATCCGTCATGACCAAGACGCTGGAACAGCGTCCGCGTTCCCTCGGGCACCGCTGCGGTCGTCGGCTCGAGGGCTGGCACGGGCGCCGGCTCCTTGGGGATTTGCTTACGTTGCGCCGGCGTTTGCGCGACGGTACGGACCGCGGCTTCTGGGTGGCCGTTGACTATGATTTCCGCGATGTAGGTGAGTACCCGCGTCGCCCGGTCTTGACGCTGCGGGAGTTGGTACAGTTCCGGCGTTTCGTCGATAAACCGCGTCGTACATTTGCCGGCGCGGAAGACCTCGTTATTGACCAGGTTGATGAGAAACGGAATGTTCGTTTTGACGCCGCGAATGCGGAACTCCTGAAGGCAGCGTTCCATCCGGCGGACAGCGTCGATGAAGCGCAGGCCGTGGGCCGTTACTTTTACCAGCAGCGAATCATAATAAGGCGTGATGACGGCCCCGGTAAACGCCGTGCCGGCATCGAGCCGGATGCCCAAGCCGCTGGCCGAACGATAGTGGCTCAGCCGACCGTAATCCGGAATGAATTTGTTCGTGGGGTCCTCGGTGGTCACTCGGCACTGGACGGCGAAGCCGTGCTGTTGCAGTGCCGCCTGATCTCCGAGGCCGATTTCGGGGTCGCTTAGCGGCCGGCCCTCGGCGATGAGAATCTGCGACTTGATCAGGTCGTAGCCGGTGGTTTCCTCCGTCACCGTATGCTCCACCTGAATGCGCGGATTGACTTCGATGAAATAGAACCGACCGGTATCGACATCGAGCAGGAATTCCACGGTGCCGGCATTGTCGAGCTTCGAGGCGCGGCCGACGGCCAGGGCTGCTTCCCAGATTTGTCGGCGAACGGCATCGTCGAGGTTGGGCGCCGGGGCGATTTCCACGACCTTCTGGTGCCGCCGTTGCAGCGAGCAATCGCGCTCAAAAAGATGCACGAGGTTGCCGTGCTGGTCGCCCAAGAGTTGGACTTCGATGTGGCGGGCGCGAGGAATGAATTTTTCGATGAAAACATCCGGAATGCCGAAGGCGGCTCCGGCTTCGCGACGGGCCTGTTCTACGGCGTCGTCGAGCTGATCGGGACCGGCAACGACGCGCATACCACGGCCGCCGCCGCCCATCGAGGCCTTGATAATGACCGGGTAGCCGAGGCGCTGGGCGATGGCGCGGGCCTCGGCAAGGTCGCGAACCGGCGCGTCGCTGCCGGACAGGACCGGGACGTTGACTTGCTGCGCAATACGACGCGCCGCGAGCTTATCGCCGAGGTTTTCCAAAACAGCAACGCTTGGGCCGACAAAGATCACGCCGGCCGCCCGGCACGCGGCGGCGAAGCGGGGGTTTTCCGAAAGAAAGCCGTAGCCGGGGTGGATGGCGTCGACGCCGTGCTGCTTGGCCAAGGCGACGACTCCGTCAATGTCGAGGTAGGCCCGCAACGGTTCGCCCGGCGTGCCGATGCGATACGCTTCGTCGGCCTTGAAGCGATGCAAGGCGAAACGGTCCTCGTGGGCATAAATCGCCACGGTGCGAATGCCCAATTCGTGGGCCGAGCGGAACACGCGAATCGCAATTTCGCTGCGATTGGCGACCAGCAGTTTCTTGATCGAGGGCATGGTGGTTGTGGTTCTGAGGATCCGAAATTCTTACGAGGCTCCTTGGCTGATCGGAAGCCCAGCAGCGCGACCCCGGTGGCCGTTGCCGCCTAACGGCCGGCTGCTGCGGCCACATAATCTTGGGGCGTGTTGAGATTCGCGAGGGAACGGAAGGTGGGATCAACGTCGGCCAATTCCGCCGCGGTGACGCATCGGGTCCGCACCGCATCCAACAAATCCAGCAGACGCCGACGATTGGCCGCGAGCAGGTTCCTTGCCGTCTCGACCACATCGACGCGGTAAACTGCCGCGAGGGGATGATAACGTCCACCCACGACGGGCACCGCGACTTGACAATCCGCAAGCGAAGTAACCAATCGCTCAACCAAGGCCGGCACCAGCAAAGGCACGTCACATGCCGACACGAAAGCAGCCTCAGCCCGCCCTTGTAAGGCTTGTAAACCATCCGCGAGACCTTGCAACGGTCCAAGATCGGGCAGTTGA
>JANWVS010000106.1 GCA_025056835.1 Gemmataceae bacterium
GGAAAGGCTGCCGCAAATGTTGGAAAGCTAGGAGGGACCGTAAGATTCCTTACGTGGCCCCTCACCGCCGACAGCACCCAAGCAAGGGACGGTTAGGATCATGAACATCGCCATCGGCAGCGACCATCGCGGCGTCGACGCCAAACGCCGACTCGTCGCTTCGTTGCAAGCGCAAGGGCATTCGGTCATCGATGTTGGCGCTTTTTCGCACGAAAGCGTCGATTACCCCGACGTGGCCTTGGAGGTGGCGCAGCGCGTCAGCTCGCACGCCGTCGAACGCGGTATCCTCATTTGCGGAACGGGTATCGGCATGTGCATTGCCGCCAATAAGCTCCGCGGCATTCGCGCCGCCCCCTGCCATGACAGTATCACCGCGGAAATGTCCCGCCGCCATAACGACGCCAACATTCTTTGTCTGTCCGCCGATCTCTTGGGTGAGGAACTGATGGAACGTATGGTCCGGATCTTTCTCGAAACTCCCTTCGAGGGAGGCAGACATTTGCGGCGGGTCGAGAAAATCGCCAAACTCGAAGCGGGCATCGCGCCGTAAACGCCACTGTGCCGCCCCCCACGCAAACCGACGGCGAGTCTTCTCAACTGCTACCAAGGCACGATAACAGCGTCCGAGTAGCAGTACCAACGGCGACTCTCCCCCACAAGGTGCGTCTTGGGCGTTGCCGGGACATCTTCAGAATTTCCCGATTATTCAAGCAAACCGCGTCGTCGGTCCGAATCCATCCGATAACCGGTCCGCCATGATGGCGTACCGACCCGACCCAACCCCGCAGGTAGATCGATGGCAAGCTATCGAAGCATTGTCCGGCGTTGGCTCAGCGCGCTGGCGCCGATGCTGGTAAGTGCCGCCGGCATGGACGCTCAGGAGCCGAGCTTTCATCGCCCCGACCAGAATGAGCCGATGGTGTTGCCCTTGGTCGTCGCCGGGTCATTACAGGTGCGAGCTGCGGCTAAGCCCGGTCCCCAGTCGCCGGCGCACGTCAAGAAACCGGCCGGACTTTTTCAACCCCTCAAGCACTCCGCTCCTTCGGTTTCGACCACCGGTGTTCCGGTTTCTGCCACCGACCCCGACCGCCATTTCGCCCAAACCGCCGGCCTGTCGCGCACCACGACCACCTCGGCAGCCGCGACCGCCATCCCAACCCTACTCTCTCGGGGGAACCGCAAACGAACCGTTCCGCCCGTACCCGCCGTTCATCTGACGCCCATCGGCGTCATGCCACCGACGGATGCGTCGAAATGACCACGCGGCCGGTCCATCCGAACGTGCAGCCGTACCCTATTTGCCGGCTGTGCCCAAACTCCGTGAACGCTAGACCCGCTTCGCGCCGCCCATCGGCGGCAGCGATCGCTTGCTCCTTTCGGCTTGAATTTGGCAAGTTCGGCCGGACAATGCGTTTATGAGCGGAGGTGTCTGGTGATGCAGCGTCGCTTGATCGGTCGGTCGCTGATCGGTACGGCCGTGGCCGCGGCGTGCCTCACACCAATCTCCGCCCAGCAGCCCGCGACGCTGGAAGAGCTTGCCAAGCACGTCCGCCCGCTGCTCGCCGACCTGCTACCTCCGGTGCTCTACGAAAAGAAGGAAAACTGGGGAAAAACAACGAAAGTCATCAGCGGAGTACACTGGGATGGACTGCGCCCCAGAATCACCAAGGCCGATCGCAACGACGGCACTTGGAAACATATCAAGCTTTCCGTTCGCAATCCGAAAAAGTCGTTGACGATCGACATGCACGATCTCCGCAAAGTCGACGCCGACACTCAAGCATTTCAAGCCGACGTTGCGTTCGATTGTACTGTCGATTACGAACAGCAGAATTGGGAATCGGGAGTGAGGCTTTACTCAGGCAGCCTCCGCGCTCGCCTGCGCGTCAAGATTCACATGGATTGCGAAAACCTCATTCGCCTGGAAAACACAGATGGGGCAGTGCTTCCCGACATCGTATTTCGTTTCCGCGTCGTCCAGGCCAAAGTCCGCTACTATGATCTGGTCGTGGAACACATAGCCGGCCTCGGCGGCACCGCGGCTAAGATCGTCGGTGACAGCTTGTACGACACCCTCCGCCAATGGCGGCCGTCTCTGGAGCGTAAGCTTCTCGATCGTGCCGCAGAGGCGATTACGAAGGCTGCCGACACGAAGGAAGTTCGCATTGGCCTCAGCGGCTTGCTCAAAGACAAAAAATAAGTCCGCTCATGGCAGGGGCACATTCGAGAACTCATAGGGAACCGTCAACTCCACGATCCGTCCTGGTGTTCGCACCTCCAGCGTCCAATCCGGCAAGCGCCTTGGTTCGTTGCGCGGCAGACGGAAAGCGTATTCGATGACCGCCTTGCGGTGGTTTTCGAAGTGGATGGTCTCGTTGGCTTCGGGAAGCCAAGTATGTCGTTTGCCGCCCGTTTCCTTCACCAACCGAACGCGATTGTTGTCGAGCCAGCTCTGAAAGCTTTCGAAAACCGGCGTACCTTCTGGGTTGTCGATTTGGACCTCGAGCAGCCAACGGTCCAGCCCTTGCTTTACCTGGTTGAGCCTGACCGTGACTTCCTCGCGAACCTGTACGGCACCTGCTTTGACGTCGTCGAAGACGAACGTCAGCATTTTGGATGGACCGAGAAAACGCAGTGAGCCGGTAAGCGTCGCGAGGGCCGGCGCCGACCGCGGCGGGGCTGGAAGCTGCAATTCCACCTCGGCGGCCGAACGACCGGCGACGGGAAGTTGTCCGCGACTGGGAACGTGAATCGGGGATTCTTTTTTGGCTACGGCAAACTGCGCCGTCGCCGGTCCAAGGCCTAAATAGAAAGGTTCAAACCGCGGCTCCCAGGCGACGTCGAGGTGCACAATACAAAGCCCGCTCGCGGTCTCGAAGTCGCGTACCACGGCGATCCGTTTCACACTCACGCGCGTAATGCCGTGATAACTGATCCACCGCGAAGGGTTGGGCGCGTCGACCAGCGCGATGCCGCCGCCGTAGGGCGAATAACCGCACTGGGCCTGGCGCGCGAACTGATCTAGGGCTTGCCAGAAAGTCGCCTTCGCCAAGGTCAGCGGCGGCAGAGGCGTCTTCCTTTGGCGTCGATCGATCACCCGGTTGCCGGTGTGCAATCGAAGTGCCTCCAGAAACGTGTCGACGTCGCCGTCGGTGGCGGAAAAAGAGATCAACCGAGGCTCTAATTCGCGCAAGGCCGCCGCGATTTTTTCGGCCGAGTCGGCCGTTTTCTGTCCGCCGGGGATTAAGCACGCGGCCGCCGTCGCCGCGATCAACCACTCGTTCATCGCGCTTCCTCGCAGGTGGAGCATCAACGACTTACTTGGGCAGTGAACTCTCTTTGGTGGCCGTCGGAAAATTGGCCGGCAAGGGAATCGTCACCGTGCCGGTGGCCGCCCACTCGGTGCCACGCTGGAGCGTGGCGATAAACCCCAGGCAGCGCATGCCGACCAAGTCGTGGCCCATCGGAGTGTGAAACACGCGGCCTTGGCCGTAGCTGATCGTGAAAATCATCGGCTCATGCACCTCAGTGCCCTTGCCTTTGGGCGCGATTGCCGTGGCCAACACCTGCACGTTTTCGATGGGACCGCGCAAATTGTCATAAAGCTCGTCGCGGGCGTGCATCCACTCGAGCGGCATTCCCCGGGTTATGGGATGATTGGGATCGCGAATGACGATCTTAAAGGGACCGGTATAGCGGTGGCCGGTGTCCAAGTCCTCCCCCGGCGGCACGATCGTCGGTTGCCCCGCATCGTCGAACTTGAGACGTTTGCCGAAGCCTCTGTTCCGCCACCCCATCCCGATCATCCGGTTGTACTCTTTCCAGCCGGTGAAGGCGTTGTTGGCGGCGTGGACGATGACCAGGCCGATTTTGCCCGTCCGGACTGCCGCTTCCAGTTCCTCGGCGATATGTTTGGGCCACGACTGGCCGTTGTAATTACTGACGACCACATCGTACCTATCGAAATCAATCGTCCAGTTTTGGAACTTGTCTTGTGCCTCTTGGAACTTCACCTTGAAGTGAGGGAGGGCTTCCTCGTACTTCGCCAGCGCTTCGCGGTACCTGGCTAGTGCTTCTTGATACTTCGCGGCGGCCTTGGGGTCCGAGTCGTCCTTGGGCTTGGCGGGAGCGACCGGTTTCGCCAACGTCGGGAACTGCGGCGCGGTGGCCACGTCGACCTCGAACCGACCGCAATCGCGGAGGACCTTGGCCATGAACGGTGTCGTCGAACGCCAGTCGTGATTGTTTTGGCCGTCGATGATTACGACGCGCACCTTGTTACTTTCGCCGCCGTGGACGCTCAGGAGCGCTACGGGCACGAGCCATACAGCGAACGAGGCACGATACGACATGCGGAACCTCTCAAGCAAGCTGGGGGCAGGGGTCCTATCATAGAATCATAGCAAGGAAGCGGGAAGGACACACCGATTCCCGCGGGCAGTCGAGGAATTTTCATGTCTCCCACCGACCAACAACGCCTGCTCACCGATGTTGAAGCTTTCTGCCAGGAACTGCGCGAGTACGAAGAATTGTGCTACGTCGAGCACCGGTTCAACGACCGGCTCATCCCCTTGGCGAAAAAGTATGACTTGCTGGGAATCCCGGTGCCGGTGGAGTACGGTGGCCGCGGTGCCGACACGATGACCTACGCCAAGGCGCTGGCACGGATCGGCCAGGAAGGAACCGGCGTGCGGACCTTTTTTTCCGGCCACACTTCCATCGGTCAATATCCCATCGTCACCTGGGGCAATGAAGAGCAAAAACGGCGCTATCTGCCGGCGTCGTGCCGCGGCGAAAAAATCCTTGCTTTCGGACTGACCGAACCAGAAGCAGGCAGTAATCCGCTGGAGATGACCACGACCTACGAACGACGTGGCGAAAAGTTCATTCTCAACGGCGTCAAATATCTCATTTCCAATGCCGGCATCGCCACCACGGTAGTCACGTTCGCCTATCCGGTTAATAAAGGCCTTCATCGACGGGTCAGTGCGTTTATCGCAGATCTGGACGGCCCCGGTTGCGTGCGTGAGGACCTGGTGGCAAAAATGGGTATGCCCACGGCCAACACAGGCATGTTTGAACTGACGGATTACGCGATCCCGGCGGCCAACCTGCTCGGCGATGAAGGCGACGGCTTCCGCATCGCGATGGGAACACTCGTCAGCGGTCGGCTCAGCGTGGCCGCGGGCTGCCTGGGTGTGATCGAAGATTGCCTGAAGGAAGCCTTACGCTATGCCAAGGAACGTTGGCAACACGGCAAGCCGATCGGCAAACACCAACTGGTACAACAACACCTTGCTGACATCGAAATGGCCCGTTTGGCAAGCGAAGCCATCGTCTTCCGCGCGGCCGCTGCTAAAGATGCCTGGCACGCCGACCCAACCAATGCCGCCCTGCGAGCCGAGGCCGAACTGCTGGCGGCGCAAGCCAAGCTGTTTGCTTCCAATGCAGCCTGGCAAGCGGCAGACCACGCGGTACAAGTATTCGGCGGCCGAGGCTGGTCAACGCTTTATCGTCCGGGCCGCCACCTTCAAGATGTACGTGTCTGCCGAATCTATGAAGGAACCGATGAAATCCTCAAGCTCAAGATCGCCGCGGCGATTCTGGGCAAGGAGTACGAGGCCTTTAAGTGATCGGTTACGGCCGACTTCGCTGCTTTCGACGTCTTTGCGTCGGTCTTGCGAGTCAAGGGCAACCAACTGTCCGTTGGACTTAAGGCAAATTGTAGCCTATACTTGAGATACGCGGACTTTCTCCCTTGCCTCGGCTTTGACGGTCAAGCGTATAATGATGTTGGCCAATCGGCAGTTTTTCCAACTTAAGGCTCCATAAAGCGTCGGCTGGCGAGCGAATCTGTCAGCTCTCAGCCGACGGTGGACCTTGATTGGCGCCAGTACCCACCCCGCCGCAGACGGAAGCGACATCCGTTCAGGTAGCCTTCATGCCAAACCGCAACGTTCAGCGCGTGCCGATCCCTCGAACCTTGGCTCATGTTGAGTCTGGCTGGGAAGGTGGTATCGATTCCGCCCAATCCCATGATTTTGATCACTGGTCCGCTGAGGAACCGCGCCAAGCACCCACTGGCGGGGCCGACGATGCGCTCGGGCTTTACTTGAAACAGATGGGGTCGATTCCGTTACTGACCCGGGAAAGAGAGTTGGAGCTGGCCCGACGCTTGGAAATCGCGCGGCAGCGTTATCGCCGGGCGGTTCTTTTCAGCTGGTTCTCGATCGACCGGGTCGTGGAAATGTATCGCCGTGTCCACGAGGATGGCGTACCGCTTGATCCGATCATCGACGTGGTCAGCAGCCAAAATCGAACGAAGGATGAAATCGTCCGGCGGATGCCTGGCCACTTGCGGCAATTGAAAAAGCTGATGGAACGCGCGCGGCGAACGTTCCAGCTGATGCGTCGCACCAAATCGGAGATCAACCGTCGGAAGACGCGGCGCGAGATGGTGCGGCAGTTACGGAGGGCCATCGGCCTTGCCGAGGAACTTTCGCCGCGCACTGAGTTCCTTGACGCTTTAGTCCACGATTTGCAAGCGATGTGCGACATCATGCGCGGACTGGAAGAGCGCGTGGAATCGTGCGGCCGCTCCCCGCGCGATCGCGAACAGCGCAATCGCAGCGTCAAGGAGTTGCGCCGCCAAATCGCCGACAACCTGGCCACTCCCGACGAATTGGCCCGACTGCTCGCGGTCGTGACGCGGCGGCAACGCGTCTACCAGCAAGCGCGCATGGAACTGGCCGAAGCCAACCTGCGCCTGGTCGTGTCGATTGCGAAGAAATATCGCGGCCGAGGACTGGCGTTTGCGGACTTGATTCAGGAAGGCAATCGCGGTCTGATGCGCGCCGTCGACAAGTTTGAGCACCGCATGGGCTTCAAGTTTGGCACCTACGCCACCTGGTGGATCCGCCAAGGCATTCAACGCGCCTTGGCCGACAATGCCCGTACGGTTCGC
>JANWVS010000107.1 GCA_025056835.1 Gemmataceae bacterium
GCCGTCGCCCGCGACCGCAGCGGAAGAAGCCCCGGCAGCGGGGGTGGAATGTCCGGCGTGCGGCTTGCGATTCGTCGATTTTCGGACGACCGGCCGCCTTGGTTGCCCCCACGACTATGAGGTATTCAAAGAGGAATTGATGCCGCTGCTCGAAAACATCCACGGCGAAGTGAAACATTGTGGCAAGTCGCCGCGGCGGCACGCATCCAATCAGCGCGTCTTGGGGGAGTTGTTGCACCTTCGCAATCTCCTTAAACAAGCCGTTACCAAGGAAGACTACGAAGCAGCGGCCCGCCTCCGCGACCAGATCAAGCAATTGGAAGGTGCTTGAGGAGGTGCTGTCGTGAGGAAATGCCAAAGCTGCGGTGCTCCCGCCAACGTGACCTTAACCACCGTGATCGGCGGCCAGAAGCAGACCGCGCATTTCTGCCAACAGTGCAGCGAGAAAAAACAGCTCATCAAACATCAAGAGCTGAATCTGTCGGTGATCCTGCAAACCATGATCGGGCAACACGTCGGTGCCTCGACCGATGAATTAGCGCGCTTGACTTGCCCTTCGTGCGGGATTAAGTACATGGAATTCAAAGCGGAGGGCCGCTTGGGGTGCCCCAGGGATTATAAGGTGTTTCAAAAGCCGCTGGAAGCGCTGCTGCACCGCATCCACCGGGCCACACGGCACGTGGGCAAAATCCCCCCCCACGCCTCCCGCAACGCCTCCGTTCAGGCTGAACTGATGGAGTTGCGGCAAAAACTCCGCGAGGCCATTGACATCGAAGCTTACGAAGAGGCCGCCCGACTCCGCGACCTCATACGTCAGAAGGAAACTTCCGGATGAACCTCGATAGCCTTACTCACAGCCCGGGCGAGTGGCTGCGCGGTGATGGTCCCGAATCCGACATCGTCGTTTCCAGCCGCATCCGTTTGGCGCGCAACTTGTCGTCGTTCCCCTTCGTCAACCGCGCCAGTGCCCACCAAAAAGCCGAGATCGAAAAGTATCTCCAGGAGCGACTCACCAAGCTGGACACCGGCGGGCCGAAACTCCACTACTTGAACGTCGGCGCCTTGTCGCCGCTTGACCGCCAGCTGCTCGTCGAGCGGCAAATGATCAGTCGCGAACTGGCCAATGCCGAGGGGCCGCGCGGCGTCGCCCTCAGCGAAAACGAAACCATCAGCATCATGGTCAACGAGGAAGACCATCTCCGCCTCCAGGTGCTGCGCAGCGGCTTCGCGCTCGACGCCTGTTGGGAGGAAATCGATCGCCTCGACGACGCCCTTGAACAAAAAGTCAACTACGCCTTCGGGGAAGAGTTCGGCTACCTGACCGCTTGTCCGACGAACGTCGGGACCGGCATGAGAGCCAGCGTGATGCTGCACCTGCCGGCCTTGGTCCTCAAAAAAGAAATCGAGAAAGTCTTCCGGGCTTTGCAAAAAATCAACCTGGCCGTCCGCGGACTGTACGGCGAAGGCAGCCGCGCCTCCGGCGACTTCTATCAAATCTCCAACCAGGTCACCTTGGGAAAAAGTGAAACGGCGATCCTCACCGAAATCCGCAGCGTGATTCCCCAAATCATCCAGTACGAACGACAAGCCCGCCAGGCCCTGACCCGCGAAAGCCGGCAACTGCTGCACGACCGGGTTTCTCGGGCCTACGGCACGCTCAAGTCGGCTACCATGATGACGTCGGAAGAAACCATGGACCTGCTATCGAGTGTTCGGCTGGGCGTCAACCTGAACCTCTTGGAAGACCTCAGCATCGCTGCGGTCAACGAGCTGTTCATGCACACCCAGCCGGCCCATTTGCAGAAGCTCATTGGCCAGGCTCTCGACGGCGAAGAGCGCAACTCCGCACGCGCTCGCTATCTCCGCGCTCGGCTCCGCGAATTGGGGTCGCAGCTCAATTGACGCCGCCCGACTTAGGCCCGGCGATGCCGCCTCTACCCCGGCACCCGGCTACCGAGCCGAAAAGACCATGGTGCCTTTCGCCACGTCGTAATCTCCCACGACCGTCTGTCCATCCTTGACCTTGCCCTCGAGGATCAAGCGGCCCAGGGGGTTTTCGACTTCTTTTTGCAACGCACGCTTGAGCGGTCGGGCGCCGTACGACGGATCGTAACCGACCCGGACGAGGTGCGTCTTGGCGGCCTCGGTCAGCTCCAACGTGATGCGCCGCTCGGCGAGGCGCTCTTGCAGCCGCTTCAGCTGGATCAACACGATCTGCTTGAGATGGTCTTCGTCGAGGGCGTGGAAGACGATCGTCTCATCGACACGGTTGAGAAATTCCGGGCGGAAATGGCGGCGCAGCTCCTCGAGCACGGCGTTTTTCATCCGTTCGTAGCCTTCGCCGTCGAACGCCCCCTGATAGTTCAGGATGCGCTGGCTGCCGATGTTGCTGGTCATGATGATGAGCGTGTTCTTGAAATCGACGACGCGGCCGTGGCCGTCCGTCAGGCGGCCGTCGTCCAGAATTTGCAAGAGGACGTTGAACACGTCGTGGTGGGCCTTTTCGATTTCGTCGAACAACACGACGGAATAGGGTTTGCGCCGCACGGCTTCGGTGAGTTGGCCCCCTTCTTCGAAGCCGACGTAGCCGGGCGGGGCGCCGATCAGCCGGGCGACGTTGTGCTTCTCCTGGTACTCTGACATGTCGATGCGGATCATGGCCCGCTCGTCGTCGAAAAGAAACTCGGCCAAGGCGCGAGCCAACTCGGTCTTTCCTACGCCCGTCGGTCCGAGGAAAATGAACGAGCCGATCGGCCGATTGGGGTCTTTGAGGCCGCTGCGGGCGCGAACGACTGCCTGGGCGACCGCCGTCACCGCTTCGTCCTGGCCAATGACGCGGCGGTGCAGCTCATCTTCCAGGTGGAGGAGTTTTTCCACCTCGCCTTCGAGCAGTTTTTCCACCGGGATGTGCGTCCACCGGCTGATGACCTTGGCGATGTCGCTTTCGTCGACCTCTTCCTTAATCAGGCGGTTCGCGGTTGACCGACCGGATTGGGCGTCGCGGCTGAAGGTCGCTTCCTCCGCCTTGAGGCGCTCCTCCAGGTCGCGGAGCTTGCCGAACTTCAACTGGGCCACCTTGCCGTAATCGTACTTGCGCTCGGCCTGCTCGATTTCCAGTTTGACCTGCTCGATCTGCTCGCGCAGACCGCTGAGTTCTTGAACCGCTTTCTTTTCGTTTTCCCATTGGGCGCGCAGGGCGTCGGCTTCGCTCTTGAGATCGGCCAGCTCCTTTTCCAGCTTCTGCAAGCGCTCCTGCGACGCCGGGTCGCGCTCTTTGCGGAGCGCCTCGCGCTCGATCTCCAATTGCATGACGCGGCGGTTCAACTCGTCCAGTTCGCTGGGCATCGAGTCGATTTCCGTCCGCAGTTTGGCCGCCGCCTCATCGACCAGGTCGATGGCCTTATCCGGAAGAAAACGATCCGAGATATAGCGATTGGACATCACGGCCGCCGCGACGAGGGCGGCGTCCTTGATCCGCACGCCATGGTGCAGTTCGTAGCGCTCGCGCAGTCCGCGAAGAATCGAAATCGTGTCCTCCACGGTCGGCTGATCGACCAGCACCGGTTGGAAGCGGCGCTCGAAGGCGGCGTCTTTCTCGATGTGTTTGCGGTATTCATCCAAGGTCGTGGCGCCGATGCAGTGCAGCTCGCCCCGGGCCAGCATCGGCTTGAGCAGGTTGCCGGCATCCATGGCCCCCTCGGCCTTGCCGGCGCCGACAACCGTGTGCAGTTCGTCGATGAACAAGATGATGGCCCCGTGCGATTCCTGCACTTCCTTCAGGACGGCTTTCAAACGCTCCTCGAACTCGCCGCGGAACTTGGCGCCCGCGATCAAGGCGCCCATATCAAGGGCAACGATCTTCTTGTTCTTCAACCCTTCTGGCACGTCGCCGCGAACAATTCGCGTCGCCAAGCCTTCGACGATGGCGGTCTTGCCCACTCCCGGCTCGCCGATCAGCACCGGGTTGTTTTTCGTGCGGCGGCTGAGCACCTGAATCACCCGGCGGATCTCCTCGTCACGGCCGATGACCGGGTCGAGCTTGCCTTGGGCAGCCAGCTGAGTGAGGTCGCGACCATAACGCTCCAAGGCTTCGTAAGTCGCCTCGGGGTTCTGGGTCGTGACGCGTTGGTGGCCGCGTACTTGCTGTAACGCCGACGTCAGCCGCGCACGGTTGAGGCCGAACTCCTTGAGGATCCTGCCGGCCGCGCCGGTGTCGTCGAGCATGGCCAACAGCAGGTGTTCGACGGAAAGGTAGTCGTCTCTGAGCTTGCGGGCCTCGTCCTCGGCCTGGCCGAGCAGGCGATTGAGCCGCGAGGTAATGGTGATCTCCCCGGAACCGCCGCTGACCCGCGGCAGCTTTTCCAACTCGCGATGCACCTTGATTTTGATGGCCTCCACGCTGACCTCGGCCTTGTTCAACAACGACGTCGCCAAGCCGCGCTCCTGGTCGAGCAATGCCAAAAGCAAATGTTCCACGTCCATTTGCTGATGGCTCATCTTGGCGGCGAGCCGGTTGGCGGCCTGAAGGGCCTCGAGCGATTTTTCGGTGAAGCGGTTGGGGTCCATGATCGTCCTTCTCGGGCGACAGCATGGGACGGGCGACGGGTGTCCCTCGGTTCGATTCAAACTTCCATCAGCAGATTGCAAAAGGAATGCCAGGCGACCGTGGTTCGCATCGACAGAGATGAATGATCGTTAAGTCTCGACGAAGTCTGTACTTAGCACTAGACCACCCATCGCCTGGCCCGGCAGAGGGACAGTTTCCTCTGCCAAAAATGGATCAGCCGAGTTGATTATGGCGTACCCAGAAACTTCGCCGCTAGCGCTGGTAACTCGGCAGCGCCAACGGCGAAGCGGATTACTCTGGAGGCTACTTGATCGGCACTTCGTAAACGATCGCCCCCAACAGGCCTCCCTCCTTGCCGCCGTGACAAACGACGCACTGCGGCATGACGGCGGGGACAATCGTAGCCGCACGAAGGACCGGCTTGCCGTCTTTTTCACCCACTTCTTCGTAATAAGTTTTTCCGGACTTCATGGCCGCCACGCTGCGCTTTTCGAACTCGCTCTTGGCGACGTTGCGCTGGCTCTTCGGTTTTCCGGAGGCGTCGACCAATCGGGCGTGATGCCATCCTTTTTGGTGCATGGCCTCAAAGACTTCCTTGGCGACTGCTGCCGCCGGCGTATCGGCTTGCTTTTCGACATACGTCTTGGTGATAGAAACTACGGCATTCTTGTACAAATCATCGAGCATCTTAACGGTCTCCCGCGTCCGCTCGACGGCGGCAGGCTGGGGTCTGACCGGATCGTCTGCATGGGCCAAGCCAAATGCCGCCAAGCCGACAATCGCAAGAACAGCCAGGGTGAGTTTGTTGCAACGCATCGGCCACAACTCCTGAAAAAAGGTGTGAAGTTGACTCCGTTACAGGCGGGGCGGATAATTTGGATGGTAACATCCGATTTGTATCAGGATAGGATGGGACAAATTGGATGTCAAGGTCCAATTCTCGGTCTTAGGGAAGCGTCATGTTTTCGCAAACGGTGGAGTACGCCCTTCGCGCGGTGGTTCATCTGGCGTATCAGGCGGAGGTGCCGCAGACCACCGATCAGATTGCCGCGGCGACTCGCGTGCCCAAGGCGTACCTGGCCAAGGTGCTTCAGCAGTTATGTCAGGCCAACATTGTGCAATCGCGGCGCGGCATGGGAGGGGGAATGTGGTTGGCTCGGCCGCCTGGCCAGCTGACGATTCTCGATGTCGTCAACGCCGTCGATCCGATCCGTCGAATCCGCCACTGTCCGCTCGGTCTGAGCGCCCATGGCGTGCGCTTGTGCCCGTTGCACAAGCGATTGGACAGCGCTCTGGCGGCAGTGGAAGATGCCTTCCGTAGCACGACGCTCGCTGAAATCCTAGCCGAACCGAACACCAGCCGGCCCTTGTGCGACGTCGCTTGGGCGTTGCCCGTCACCACGAAGACATGATGGCCGAACGCTTGTCGGGGAACACCTTGATGCCGTCGACGTGGAGCAAACCGAGCATTCCCTGAATTTCGCTGCGCACGCGGCAGAGGGCCATGGTACTGCCCATATTCTTGAGCCAGCGGTTGAATTCGCCGATCATCGTGACGCCGAGGGACGAAAGCCGCCGCACGTTTTTCAGATCGAGCAACACACGCAGGTTCGCCTTGTGAAGGTTGTCGCACAACTCCTTCTTAATCATGGCGATTTCGCCTTCGTCGACGATTTTCGTGTCGTTGAACCGCACCGTGGTGACGCCGTTCTCCAGGCCGATCCGCAGACGTCCCTTGATAAAGCCTTTTTGGGCGTTGAGTCTTTCGATGATGCTTTGGGCGGCCTCAGAGGCATTGGTCGGGGCGTGGAACACGTCTTCTTCATCCAGCAAATTGCGATTGGCCTCGACGTCGAGACAGCTGGCGGCCCATTCCTCTAAATCGCGCCCCGACAGTGGTTTTTCCCGGTACTGGATCATGAACTCCAGGTTGCCGACCGCGAATTTGTCGCCCGCGTGGAGCGGCCATTCGGCACCATTGGGCAAGACTTCGCCGTTGAGCGTCGTCGGCTGACCGCTGTTGAAGTCGCGCAGAAAGACCTTTTTGTCGCGGGTCACCAGCGCACAATGCTTCGAACCGAGATGAGAATTCCGCAGTTGGCAGAACTTGTCCGACCCGATGAGAAACAAGTCGCCAGTGATCGGAATAGGAGTCCCCATGAGATTACCCTACGTGACTATGAGATAAACGTGCAACGGATTCTTTTTCGACACTTGTCCGCCGGGAGTTCCCACCTGGGGGGGTAAGCCTCCCGGTTTTTGGGAAAGGCTTGACGGATTCATAGCAACAGCCCATGCCCGTGGGGAGATGTCTTCCGTGAACGGTTGCCGCGAGCCATCCTTGTCACAGAAAAAGGGAATTTACCTGGT
>JANWVS010000108.1 GCA_025056835.1 Gemmataceae bacterium
AAAGCAGCCATGCGAACGCAATTTATGGCGCTGGCTTGGCGATTATCGGACATGACGAGTCGCCCGGTTTGCCGTGAATCGCCTCAAAAACTTCTTGGCGATGAACGGGAACCTCCTTGGGAGCGACGATCCCAAGCCGCACTTTATCGCCGCGGATTTCGACCACCGTGACCGTGATGTCGTTGTTGATGACGATCGATTCGTTTTTTTTTCTGGACAGTACTAGCATCGCCGCGTATCCTTCGTGGAGAGGGCCAAGTCCTGCGGTTACTGATTCCTACGCACTGAGCGACCAACGGTGACGAAAAAAGTGGCGGTCGAAGCGCGCCGGTGAAGCTCCCCTTCCCCTGGCGGAATCAGGTGAGTCTCGGCGGAGGGCTCCATGTACTGCGGCTGGTAGTAGACATGGCCGGCCCCAAGGCGCAACGGAGGCTCATCTATTGGTTATGTTAACCGTCCCAAATTCTCTCGTCAAGCGTCGGAATTGCAATTTCGGGCAAATTCCTTGGAGATTGGCATGACGATTGTTACCACGGGAAAATGCCCGCTTGCGGCACGTTGAGCACAGAACTTGAGAAAAACCGGCGCCGATGACGACAAGTTGCATTGGCCAGACTTCGGATCGTGAATTTTCTACGCATTTTTCCCAGCTTGCCATCTCCAGCCGTAGTTTTTCGCAAAAACCAACTGTCTTGGCTGCCCAAGGCTGGCCGATCCGCTCATTTTTTCGAGGAAGTCCGCCGTTGATGATAAAGCCGGCGCGCGCAAGCCGCTGCACCGATATAGCCTGCATCACTCCCCAGCTGCGCGTACACGATTTGCGTTTTTTCGGCCGGCACAGGAAACGCCAGCTGCGCCACGTGCTTGCGAATCTGTTGCAGAAAGCTCTCGCCGGCCGCCACCATCCCGCCGGCAAAGACCACCATATCAGGATCAATGGTATGCATCAAATTGGTGGCCCCCACGGCGAGGTAGTACGCCGTATCCTCAACGATTTCGGCGGCTAGAGCGTCCCCCGCTTCGGCAGCGGCAAAGACATCTCGGGCGGTAAGCCCACCTTCTTTATTCGCAAGCCCCTTGAGCTGCGATTTGACGCCGCGCTTCGCAAGCGACTCCGTGGCACGCTTCACCACCGCGGTCGCACTCGCATAGGCCTCCAGACAACCCCACCTCCCGCAACCGCACTGTCGCGGCTTGGTCATCTCAATTTTGATGTGGCCCACTTCGGCGCCGTGGCTATGCTCGCCTTCGAGCACCATGTCACCGATAATGATGCCGCCGCCAATTCCTGTGCCGAGCGTAAACAACACCATGCTCCGCGCCTGTTTGCCCGCGCCGGCCCAATACTCACCGTACGCGGCTGCATTGGCGTCGTTTTGAAAGGCTGTCGGCAACTTGAACTTTTTCTGCACATAGTCGCGCACCGGCACGTTACGCCACGGCTTGAGATTCGGCGGATCGAGGATGATACCCGCCGGAATGTCCATCGTCCCGGGTGTTGCCACGCCAATCGCTGCGATGTCGCTCATCTTCAAGTTGGCCGCAGCCACCGCTTGGCGAATCGTTTCGCACATTCGTTCCAGCCCAAACTCCTGCCCACGATGCGCCTCCGTGGGCAGGCTGACGTTCCCCATGGACCGACCGGAATCGTCGACGACGCCCGCTTTCATCGATGTGCCGCCTACGTCTAAACCGACGAATAGAGGATTACCCATGACGATGTCCGTTGATCCCTATTGCTGGCAATTTTGATTTGTTCTATGATCGGGCAACTGGCGGGAACACTGGCAATTTGGCATAAGGACCAGGGATGGTCGCATATTTTCATCGCCGCAGCTGGCACTACCCGCTTCTGCTGTGGGTCGCCAGCCTGACGTGTCTTTGGAATCTTGGCGGCCCCAGTCTGTGGGACCTTGACGAAGGCCGTAACGCCACCTGTGCCAACGAAATGCGCGAATCGGGAGACTTGATTACTCCCAAGTTTAACGGCAGCCTTCGCGTCGACAAACCAGCCTTGCTGTATTGGTTACAGATTGCTGCTTATGAAGTTTTCGGCGTCAACGAGTTTGCCGGCCGCTTGCCTTCCGCCCTAGCCGCGATGGCTACCGTCATAGTGGCTTACGAACTCGGCCGATCCCTCTTCGGCAAGGCGACGGGACTGCTCGGCGGTCTCGCCACGGCGACCACTCCCATGCTGTGCGGCGCCGCTCGTTTTGCCAATCCTGACTCTTTGTTGAATCTGTGCACGGTCGCGACGCTAACGATCTTTTGGCTAGGTCAATCCCAGCGCGGCCACCTGTGGTGGCTCGCCCTGGGCACAACGACCGGTCTGGGAATGCTTGCCAAAGGCCCCGTCGGCCTCGTACTCCCCTTTTCGGTAGCGGTGGTGTTTCTTTGGTGGGACGGGCGCCTCCGCATTTTGTTCGATCGACGGCTGATTTGGGCTTTGCTTGCTTGGTGCGTCGTTGCCCTGCCGTGGTACATCTGGGTGGGTGTCGACACCAAGGCCGCTTTCTTGCGCGGCTTTTTCCTCGAACACAACGCCGGCCGGTTCAGCCGTCCCATGGAAAACCACTCCGGTGGGCTTCTTTACTATCCTCTCGTCTTGTTGGCTGGTACGGCGCCATGGTCGGTCTTTGTCGGCCCGACCTTGTGGTGCGCCATTGGCGCCAGTGTGCGGCGGCGCGCGATGAGGGGCATCTCCCCACCCGGCCTCCCGACCGCACAACCTTCTTGCGCGCCAAGGGTCGACGATGCGCAGCTCATGCACGCGCCCTCGGCCCAGTCGATCCATGCCGTTCATCGCTTCTTGCTGAGTTGGATTACGACTTATGTCTTCTTTTTTTCTTTGGCGGCGACTAAGCTGCCGAACTATATCCTCCCCGTGGTCGTTCCGTATGCCTTGCTTACGGCTAGCTTTCTTGATCGTTGGCGTCGAGGCCTTTTGGTCCCGCCAGACTGGTGGATGTGGTGTGCTTGGCTTGGCCTGGCGCTTCTCGGCTTCGGTCTGACCGCGGGACTTTTCCTCGTCAGCGGCGCCGTCGCCACGCCTTTTGGTCAAGGGCGCGCCATCTCGGCACTTGCTCCTTGGACTTTCATCGGCGTCGTCCCGCTCGGTGGGGCGTGCGCGGCTTGCCTTCTGTGGCGGCGCGGCCGATGCGCAGCGTCGTTAGCTACTTTTGTCGCGTCTACAATCGTGCTCGTCGCTCCCCTCGCAGCTTGGGCGCCAGCAGCCTTCGAGGAAGTCAAAGCCGTACGAGCCTTGGTCCAGCTTTCCGGCGCCCGGCAACGCCACACCGACATGCGCGTTGCCGCCTGGCGCTTGGAATACCTGCCGAGTCTGAATTTCTATACGCAACGCGATGTCATCCACCTTAGTTCGGAGGCCGAACTCGCCGGGTTGTTGCGGTATCCTTTGCCGGTCTTCGTTTTCATGCCGGCGCGATTGTGGGAGCAATGCAGCGGCGAAACACGTTCGCTGGCGATGGAACTGGGCCGGCATCGTGATTTGTACAAGTCGCAGTTCCTGGTCGTGGTCAGCAATAGGATTGCCGATGCCTCGAACGTGCCATAATTTATGATCTCCACCGACAAGCAAGTAAGAGGACACCGCCATGGGGCAGCGCCGCAGCCGCCGCGAACAACGCCAAGCCGATCAAGCCGCATCTCGTCTGCGCAACGGAAGGAAAAAAACGAAGGAACGCGCCCGGCGCGACGCCCGCTTGCTGGCGATTGTGAAGAAGGGGCGACCTCCCTACGCTCCGCATGTGATGAGTTGGTTGAGCGTCAAGCTCGACAAACCAAGTCGTTCGATCACCGCCGAAGACGTTGCCAAATTCGTGGGCACATGATCAGAAATTCGGGATGACGTTACCATCCCGCGGATCGATGAGCCACCGCAGGACCTGCTGGGTCACGCTCCGCGGAATGATCCGAACTGCGCCATCGCAAAAGGCCGCCAAAGTGCCATTGGGACTCGACGCCCCGAGGCGGATTGGTCCGTCGGGCCGCACCTCGATGTCGGCAGGCCGTGTCCATTCCACCGCCGACTCTGCTTCGGCGATCAGCAATGTGTTGGACGTGCCATCACGGATGGCCCTAAAAGAAAGCCCTTTTTGAGCGTCGGCGTTGATCGTGTTCGGCCCTACGAATGTTTGGATGTACGTGCTGCCGGGAGGGGCAGGCCGGTCGGGGAGAGCAAAGACGGCCGGCATTAAGGGGATAAGCTTTTTGTTGTGAGGACTGTCCCAGGGTTCGTCGAGCTTGAATTGGCGATAAAGTTGCTCTTGCTCAATGTAAGGAAGAATCATCACGCGCCAGCTCAGTCCTCGGCTACTCGTCTGAGGAGGAAAACTACCGTGGGCGTCGGCGTAATTGTGCCAAGCCAGGGCAATCTGTTTGAAGTTGTTGGTCGCCTGAATTCTGCCCGCGGCCGTTCGGGTTTTCTGGGCCATTTCCCCGAGTTGGTTCAAGACGTTCCTGACCGCCTTGGCGTCAGTCTCAAGCACCAAGCCGACTTCGTTGCCCTGGGTCGTGATTTTGAGATCGTTTAGAGCGCGTTCGGCGAATTGTTTTAGCTCGTGAAGCTCGGGCGTCTTGCCGAGGAACACCAAGGCGCCCTTGCCGAGGTTGACCAACTCCCTGGCGCCCTTCTCCAATTCGGCCGCAGCGGCCGCGTCGTTCATGTCGATCGACAACGAAAGCCGAAATTGATCTGACAATTCCGCACTCAGGTAAAGCGATTTGACCTTTTGCAGTTTATCATCGATCGGCGGCAAGAACGGCACCTGTTGGGGCAGAGCCGCTGGCGCCTGTTGAACGAATTCGGGCGGGACCACGATTGCCGCCGCCATACCCCTGCTTTTGATAGCGTCGTTGAGGGCCCGGCCGACGGTTCCGGTCGGTTTCCCACGATTGTTCAGCGACTTATAACGCTGGATCGTCCGCGGGTCCCCGATGATCATGGTCTGGTCATTGACCTCCTCTGGCATCATCATGACGCCGCGCAACAATTCCGCTTGCTTCACCTTTTCTTTATCGATTGCTTTCTTGGCCTGGACCAGCACGACGATCGGATTGGCCCCCAGCTTTTTAGCCTCGTCGGCCGGCATCGCGGAAAAGACAGTAATTCGCTCCAAATCGCCCCCCGGCACACCGACGAGCTTCCCCAAAGCCTCGCTGTCGGCTGCTGCTGAAAATACCGCGGCGACCAAGTCCGATCCAGCATCGACACTCAGGAACAACCACGCGTCGTCGGGTACCATGTCCTGAAAGCGAATCGCCGCGGCACCCAGCTGGTTGCTGCCCACTTTGGCCTGACCGCCGCCGGCTGCGCCTCCGCCATGACCGCCGCCGCCTGTATCCCGAAAGGCGAAGAACCAAATTCCGACGCCGAGCAAGACGACGGCCAACCCCGCCGCCGCAATCCAAACGCCCAACATGCCGGAGCCGGCAGCCCGTGCCGATTTCTGCCTACGGCCGCGAACCGGTCGCTCCTCGTCGTCCTCATGGTCGTCAGAACGACCTTTTCGCCGCACGGGACGGTCTTCGTCATCCTCACCGCGACGTGTACGCACCTTGGGAGACGTTTTGTCCGAGTCATTCGCCTCTACCGGCACGGGCCTCTTGAGCGGCGGCTTGGCAGTCACCTTTTCTTTGATTGGCCCCGCCGGCGTGTCGCGCACGGACGTCGTTTTCGCCGCCGATTCGCCGTCAGCGAGTGTCGCTGTGAAAATCGCCGCACAGGCTGGACATTTGATCTTCTTGCCGGCGAGTTCGTCCCGTACTGCCAGCTTCTTGCCGCATTCGGGGCATGTAGTGCGTGTGGACATGGAAGCGATCCGCCATGTTAGCCAGAAAAATCACAGCAACCGCGCTGACCGTTGTCACCCGTGACTTCGCCGATATTCCACCGGCAGAATCAGAATTACCGTCAATCCGGTTCAATTGTCGTCGTCGACGTCTTCCTCGCCTGGTTCGGCTTCGACGACTTTCTTTTTCGGCATTCGTTGCACAATCTCCTTGGGATTACGCAACTGCGGTAAATTGTGCGAACGAGTCAGGCCGGCTTTTTCCAACAGCGACTGGGCGATGGTCTCGTCGACGTCTTCCAACAGTTCATCCATCGCTTGCGTGCCCACCGGCGGCGTATAGTCGATTTTCCAGGTCCGCTTGGCAATGGTCAACGTATCGCCGGGGCTTAAGGCCTTCTTGTGCACGCGGACGCCGTTGACCTTGATCCCATTCGTGCTTCCTCGGTCTTGCACAATCCAATAGCCGTTCTTGAAAGTCAATTCGCAGTGAACGCCGGAAACATTGGGAAAACGCAGGCAAATGTCACACGATTCACGCCTTCCCATGACGAGCTGCTCCCGGATCAGCGGGATAGCGTCGCCGCCGCCGACGGGGATCAATAACCCCAGATGTTTACCGTTAACCGACATGACGAACCACCTTTGAAATAATAGAATCAATGATCGTTCATCATAACTCGGCGCCGTCGCCAAGTCCAGCGTCGTCCGAGCAACGTGAGTTGGATTTCTTGTCGCCAGGTCCCGCGTAACTGCCCTGTGGCCATGGCTCGGTTGCTTGTGGTTGGCGGAGGTTATTTCGGATCGCTGGCCGCTGCCTGGGCCCGGTACCGTGGCCTGGAGGCCTTGGTCTTCGATGCCGGCTTGCCGGGAGCAGCCTCTCCCGCTGCGGCCGGATTGTTCCAGGAAGCTTGGATTCGGCCCGCTTTCCGTCCGTACCTTCTGGCGGCCATGTCCTTGCTCGATCGTCTCTACGGACTAAATTCGGTCCAACTCACCTTGCCTGATGGCCGCCACGAGCGATTCCATTTTGTACCTCCGCGACTGATCCTCGAACATAAGCCACTCCGACAACGGGTGACTGCCGTCGGCGACGGCTGGATCGAAGCCGACGGTTGC
>JANWVS010000109.1 GCA_025056835.1 Gemmataceae bacterium
AGCCGCCGCTGTAGAGAACCAGACAGACCGCGAACGTCACGACCGCCAGGCCCAGCACCACCGGCAGGAAGTAGCGGGCGAGCCGATCGGCGGTCCGCTCCAGGCCGGCTTTGTCGCGCAGGGCGCGGGCGGTCAGCTCGATCACTCGTCCGGCGACGGTTTGTTCCCCGACCTTGCGGGCCTCGATGGTCAAGGCGCCGAAGCGGTTGATGCCGCCGGCCAGGACCTCATCGCCGGGTCCCTTTTCCAACGGCAGGCTCTCGCCGGTCAAGGCGCTGAGGTCGATCGCCGACCGGCCGTCCACGACCACGCCGTCGACCGGGATCTTGCCGCCCGGCTTGACGACGACCCAATCGCCGACGCGCACTTCACTGGTGAGCACGCGGACCTCTTGGCCGTCGCGAAGCAGCCAGCAGCGGTAGGGAAAGACTTCCACGATCTTGCGAATGGCCCGTTGCGCGCGTTCGTAGGTCAGCGCTTCGAGACATTCGCCCACCAGGCCGATGAAGACCACCTCGGCGGCGACGAGTTCTTCGCGGAGGAGAATGGCGGCGAGGCAGGCGATGGCCAAGGCCAGATCGGCACCCAGCTTGCCGTCGAGCAGCGCTTGCAGCGAGGTGTACAAGACGCGGGCGCCGCCCAGGACGGCGGCCACCAGGGCCAGGCGATAACCGTAGAGTTCCTGCGGCCAGTTCGCCAGGGCATCGGAGCCGAGCCAGCCGACGAACTTGGGCAGCAGGTCCAGCCCCATCAAGACGGCGAGCAACCCCGTCAGCAGATACAGGCCCAGCGGGCTTTCTTGCGCGAAGGCGGAGTCGCCATGGGAGATTTCGCGGTGCATAGGCCGGCAGAGGGCGGCGCGATCCGGCGCGGGCGGGCTGGGTGAGTCGGTGACGCCATCCTACGCCGTGGCCGCTCGGACGTCAATGGCTGTGCCGCCGGCACGCTACCGCAACCCCGCGGGCAAAAGCAAAACGAACGGCGCCCGCCGGGGCCGCCGACGAGCGCCGCAACCGCGGACAAACTGGGCCGAACGCTTAGAAAGCGTAGCCGATCGTCGCTTTGTAGAACGTCCCGGAGACCAGGTCTTGCAGGTCCCAGCCGGCGTTGACGCGGAGGAAGGCGTTGTTCGGCAGGGTCACTTGCAGGTAAGGACCGAGCCAGCTATAGATGTTGCGGGCCTCGCCGATTTCCGCCTTGGTGCGATACAGTTGTTCGAAGTGGACGCCGGCGGAAACGATCTGGGTCCAGTCGGTGTTGTCGGCCCAGGGGCGGAGGCCGGCAGTCACCCACCAGTGCAGGAAGTTGTTGTTCGAAGGGGCCGACGTGGCCGCGTAATAGGCCATGAACAGCTGGCCTTCGGTGTACTTGGCGGCGTGGCTGAAGCTGATCTGCGAGACGATGCCTTCAAAGGCGTTGGCTCGGTCGGCGCTGGAGAGCAAGGCACCATTCAAGAAGCCGACGGCCGGATTGACGCTGACGGCGCCGTCGAGAATCGGAAAGCTGATTCCCGCCGCGACTTCGGTCCACAGTCCCGTCCCCGTCGTTCCGGAGGGAGTGAAGCCCGGGTTCGTCCAGAACAAGCCATAGAAGGTCAAGGCGCACTTGTCGGTGATGGCATACGAGCCATTGAGGATCGGGTAGAAGCCGAAGAAGCTGTCCTGGTTGAGCGTGACCGAGCCGGAGAATTTCTGCGCCGGTTCATCCGACGGCGCCATGAACGGATACGGCGTGCCCACGATGGTGGTCGTCCGCGGCTCCTGCTTGGCGACCTGGTCGAGCCATAGTTCTGGTTGAGGTTGGACGCCCGTCGTGGTCGTCGGAGAAAGCACGGCGGGGCCGGTCGCCGGGGTGCGCACACTCGAAGGCCCCTCCGCGGCCTTGGGCAACTCCGGCACCTGGCCCATCAACAAGGCGCACATCATCGCTGTCGGAACCATTGCTGGCCATCCTTGACAGTAAAGTCGGAATCAGCCGCGGCCCGCCGCAACCGTTGCAGCCGTGCGACCGCGACTTCGAAGCAACTTGGGGGAGAGGAACCAGAATTCTACATCGGCCGCAAATAGCAAGAATATGAGCTTTGCGATTTTTCTCGAGGAGCAGGAAAGTAAGGGTTAATCGCTTAAGTAAGCTGGGCAGGCCCAGCCGGACGGCGCGGCGCAAAGCTGCTGAGTTGGGGCAAGGACGATGGTCCGCATCGGCCGGGGCAGGGCTGGTCGATTGTGCTATCCGTCCTTGTGGGTCGGCCGGAAACCGGCGTCGTTGGGGGCGAAAGATAAACGATTTGGGCCGCGACGGGACGGCCCCGGGCGGGGCGGCGCCGGCTCATTTCCGCACCTGAAAGATGCACTCGATCTCGACCGGGATGCCGCCGGGCAGGGAGGCCATGCCGACGGCGCTGCGGGCGCCTTTGCCGCGCTCAGGGCCGAAAATCTCGACCATCAAATCGCTAAAGCCGTTGATCACTTGCGGATGGTGCTTGAAATCCGCCGTGGCGTTGACCATGCCCAGCGTCTTGACCAGGCGCTCGACGCGATCGAGACTTCCCAGCTCGGCCTTGACGACGGCTAAAATCTGCAAACCCACGTCGCGGGCCGCCGCCTTGCCCTTGGCCACGTCGTAATCGTCGCCCAACCGTCCGACCAGCCCCGCCCGCGGCCCCGTGCCCGAGACATACAACAAGTCGCCGACACGCACGGCGCTGACCAGCGTGTTGGTCGGCTTGGCCGGGGTCGGCAGCGTGATGCCCAACTCGCGCAGCCGGGCCTCGGCGCTGCCGGCCTGCACGGGCGTCGCCGGCGCCGGTGCCGAGAGCCACGCGGCCAGGCCCAATCCCGCTGCCACGCCGACGCCCACCCAGCCCAGCGGCTTCGCCCAACGGAAGGTTGCGGACATGGAAACAGCCTCCAAACGATCGGGGACGCGCCGGTGGGACCGCGGCCGCCCGTCCCCCAGCGGCCAGGGTGCCTTGGGGCATTGTAGGTGCTGAAACCGCCGCGGCCGATCTGGAGTACAATGCCGATATGCGAATGCTGTCGATGCTTTGCCTTGCCGCCGCGACGAGCTGGGCGGCCCCGCTGAGGGGACAACCAAACCGCACCGCCGACGATCCTGCCGCGCCGCTGTTCGGACCCGACAAGGTCTGGACCGCGCACTTGCGGATCGGCGCCCAGGAATGGAACGACATGCTGCCGACCCGGTCGTTTTTCGGTCCGCAGCCCAAGCCGAAAGCGAAGCAGGCCGATCCCGCCGCTCCGCCCCGTCCCGCGGCCCCGCCCCGCGGCGGCTTCGGCTTCGACTTTCCCTACGTCAAGGCCGATTGCGAATTCGCCGGCGTCCTGTTCCAAGACGTCGGCGTACGCTTCAAAGGCAATTCGTCCTATGCCATGTCCGGCCCGACGATCAAAAAGCCCTTCAAGATCGACTTCAACCGCTTCGTCAAGGGGCAGCACCTGCACGGCCTGAAGACGATCAACCTGGCGAACAATTTCGGCGAGCCGACGCAGGTCCGCGAGGCCCTGGCTTATTTCGTCTTCCGCGCCGCCGGCGTGCCCGCGCCGCGCACGGCCTTCGTCGAGCTGTACCTCACCGTTCCCGGCCGCTACGACCGCGAACTGGCCGGACTGTACACGCTCATCGAGCAGGTCGACAAGACGTTTCTCAAGCGGCACTTCGGCGACGGCAGCGGCATGTTGCTGAAGCCGGAGGGCTTTCACGACCTGCCCTACCTCGGCCCCGACTGGTCGCCTTACGCCGAGCTGTACCGTCCCAAAGACGACCCGGAGGCGCAGGCCCGCCAACGGCTCATCGACTTCACCCGCCTCGTCCATTTTGCCGACGACGCCGCCTTCCGCCGCGAGATCGACCGCTACCTCGACGTCGACCGCTTCCTCCGCTACCTCGCGGCCTGTGCGCTGATGGTCAACGTCGATAGTTTCATCGGCACCGGCCACAACTATTTCCTGTATCTCAACCCGACCGACAACCGCTTCACCTTTCTGCCCTGGGACCTCAACAGCACCTTTGGTCTGTTTCCCTTGCCGGGCGCCGCCGCCGCCCAGACGGCGTGGACGATCCACAAGCCGTACTTCGGCAGCAACCGCCTGGTGGAGCGCGTGTTGGCCATGCCGGCCAACGCCGCCGCCTATCGGCAGCATCTCGCCGCCTTGAACGACAAGCTCGTTCCCGCCCAGCGGCTCATCGCCGAGATCGACGTCATGCAGCGGGCCATTGCCAAGACCGTGGCCAAGGAAGCGGCCGGCAAGAAAGCAGGATGGTTCGACTTGATGCTCCTGGGGCAGCCGGCCGACTTGAAGACCTTCGTCGCCGCCCGCTCGGCGTCGATAAAGGCCCAGCTTTCCGAGCGGGCAGAAGGCAAGGAACTGTCGCTGGGTTGGTTCGACTTCGGCAAGCGCCCGCCGCTCGGCAAGCAGTTCGCCCGGCCGCTGACCCTTGCCGCCGACGCGGACCAGGACGGCAAACTGTCGCGTGCCGAGCTGAAAACGCTGGTGGACCGCTTCCTGACCGAATGCGATCGCGATCGCCAAGGCGCAATCTCGGAAAAGGCCCTGGCCGCGGGACTGGCGCGCGTGTTGCCCAAGCCGGCGCTGTTCGGCTTCGCGCCGCCGCACCTGCCGCAATTCGCCGCGGCCCATTATGCCGGCCTGATCTTCGCCCGCGCCGGCCCGGCCCAGGCTGCCCTCGACCGTGCTGCCTTGCTGGCACAGGCCGAGGCGTTTTTCACGGCCGCCGATGGCAACCGCGACGGCCTGCTCGACGAACCCGAGCTGACCGCGGCCCTCGATGCCGTGCCAACGGCCCCGTTGGTCTACGGCCGACCGGTCCCATTTGCTGCCAAGAAGTGATCCTCCGCGCCGCGCTCATTCCATCAAGCGGCGGAACTCCTCGAACAAGTAGCTGCTGTCGTGCGGGCCGGCCGAGGCTTCCGGATGGTACTGAACGCTGAAGATCGGCCATCGCCGGTGGCGCAGGCCTTCGAGCGTACCGTCGTTGAGGTTGATGTGCGTGGCCTCGACGTCGGGCGGCAGCGTCGCCGTATCGACCGCAAAGCCGTGGTTCTGCGTGGTAATCTCGACCCGCTGGGTGCGGCGATTGAGCACCGGCTGGTTGGCGCCGCGGTGGCCGAACTTGAGCTTGAAGGTCTTGGCTCCCAAGGCCAGGCCGAGCAGCTGATGCCCCAGGCAGATGCCGAAAATCGGTTTCTTGCCCAGCAGGTGGCGGATGGTCTCGTGGGCGTAGGTCAACGGCTCGGGATCGCCGGGACCGTTGGACAGGAAGATGCCGTCGGGCTGGAGGTCAAGAATCTCCTGGGGACTGGCCGAACCGGGCACGACGGTGACGTCGCAGCCCACTTCGGTCAGGCAGCGAAGGATGTTCCACTTCATCCCGAAGTCCAGGGCCACGACTTTGTGGCGCCGTCGGCCCGGATGCAGTTCTTGCGAGGCCAACGGGCTGCAAAAACCTTCGCGCCAGGTGAACGGCGCGGGCGGCATGACGGTCTTGGCAAGGTCGCGGCCGACGATGCTCGGCAGCGCCTGGGCCTTGCGCACCAGCGACACGTCATCCAGGTCGGTGGTCGAAAGGACGCCGTTCATCGTGCCCCGGACGCGCAGGCGGCGGACCAACGCCCGGGTGTCGATCCCTTCCAGGCCGATGACGCCGTGTTCGGCCAGGTAGGCTTCGAGCGTGGCGGTCGCCCGATAGTTGCTGGGGATGCGGCTCAGCTCGCGGACGACGAAGCCCTCGACCTGCGGGCGGCGCGACTCGCGGTCTTCGGCGTTGACGCCGTAGTTGCCGATCTGGGGATAGGTCATGGTGACGATCTGCCCTTTGTAGGACGGATCGGTGAGGACCTCCTGGTAGCCGGTCATGCTGGTGTTGAAGACGACTTCGCCGCTGGTTTCGCCGGTAGCGCCGAAGGCCCAACCGGTGTAGACGGCGCCGTCTTCGAGAGCCAGTTTGGCAGGGGATCGCGTCATGGTCTTGGGAACTTCTCCGTGAGGATACGATAATGACAGCATACGGATTCGCCGTCGGTCAGCAGCGCCGCCGGGCCTGACAACCACCGGTGCGCCGCCGGGCGGGCGCGTCGGGAACGCAGCGGCGGAGGGCAGCGACGGCGAACCAGGGAGACGAGACGATGGGCAGAGGAGGCGGACGGCTGCTTCGGCCGTGGCGCTGGCCGTGGTGGACCTGGCTGATCGCGGCGGGCGTCGCCGCGGTCGGCTGGTGGGGCGGGACGCAGGCCTGGGCCTGGCAGCAGCGCCGCGCGGGAGCGGCGGCCCTGCACCGCTACCACGCCGCCCAGGCCCGAGAACACCTGGAGGCCTGCCTGCGCGTCTGGCCCGCCGATCGGGTCGCGCGGCTGCTGGCCATTCGCGCCGCCCGCCGCGCCGGCGATTTTGCCGCGGCCGAGGACCACGTGCGGGCCTACGAACGTCTCGTCGCCCCCAGCGATGAGGCCCTGGCCTTCGAGTGGGCCTTGGTACGGGCGGCGGCCGGCGATATCGACATCCAACTCGACGAGTATCTGACCCAGCAGCTCGAGGCCGCTCCGGTCGTGGCCCCGCTGATTTACGAGGCCCTCGTCGAAGGCTACACCCGCAGCTACCGCATCAAGGAGGCCTTCGACGTCGCCGAACGCTGGCTGGCCCTGGAGCCGGACAACGTCCAGGCCTTGTTTCGCCGCGGCAGCATCCATCGCCAGATCGGTAAGCTGCAAAAAGGGGTCGATGACTTCCAACGCGCCTTGGACCTCGACCCCCAGCGCGACGACGTCCGCAAGCTGCTGGCGATTGGCTTGATCGACGGCGGCCGCTATCACGAGGCCCTCAGCCATCTCGACGCGCTGCGCCGCCGCACGCCCGCCGATGCCGACATCGTGGCCCTCCAAGGCCGCGCCCT
>JANWVS010000010.1 GCA_025056835.1 Gemmataceae bacterium
TGCCGGGAGCGAACCGGCTGCTCCTGGCCGAGCGGTGGGGCAGAATCTATTCGTTCGTCAACGATCCGAACGTGGTCAAGGCTGATGTTTTGTTGGAATTCGAGCCTGGGCCGGCCGGTGCCGACGGCAAACCGCAACGCCGGACGATCTATGCGGCGACAGCGCATCCGAAGTTTCACGAGAATGGCTACATTTACGTGACCTGGATCCCCGACAACTCCCGCGAAGGGATTCCCAATGGCTCGCGGATCTCGCGATTTACGGTCAAGGGCGAGCCGCCGGTCGCGGAGCGGTCTTCGGAAAAGATCATCTTCGAATGGCCCAACGGCGGCCACAACGGTGGTTGCCTGAAGTTCGGGCCCGATGGCATGCTCTATTTTGTCACCGGCGACGGCTCGGGCATCGCCGACGAACTGGTGATTGGTCAGGACCTGTCGAGTGTCTTCGCCAAGCTGATGCGCATCGACGTCGACCATCCCGAGCCGGGCAAGGGCTACAGCGTGCCCAAGGACAATCCGTATGTCAACGTCGCCGGGGCCAGGCCGGAAGTCTGGGCCTATGGTCTGCGGCAATTATGGCGCTTCAGCTTCGATCGCAAAACGGGTGATTGCTGGGGCGGCGAGGTCGGCCAGGACCTCTGGGAAATGATTTACAAGATCGAAAAAGGCGGCAATTACGGCTGGTCGGTCATGGAAGGGTCGCATCCGTTCCGCCCGGAACGCAAGCGCGGTCCGACGCCGATCCTTCCGCCCGTCGTCGAGCACTCCCATGCCGATTTCCGGTCGATCACGGGGGGGTTCGTTTACCGCGGCCGGCGCCTGCCGGAGCTGGAAGGAAAATACATCTACGGCGACTTCGACACCGGCCGGATCTGGGGATTTCGGGAAGGAAAGCGGACAGCCAGCGACGCCGGCAAAGACGGTGCCGCGGCCGCGCGACCGACGGCCCTGGAACATCAAGAACTGGCCCGGACCACGTATCGCATCATCACTTGGGCCGAAGACGCCGCCGGGGAGCTGTATTTCGTCGATTTCACCGGCGGCGGGATCCATCAGTTGGTCAGAAACGACAAGAAGGATGACAGCGCCAAGTTCCCGCGCAAGCTCAGCGAAACGGGCATCTTCGAGTCGACGAAGGACCACAAGGTCGCACCCGGCGTGATCCCGTACTCGGTCAACGCCCAACTCTGGGGCGACCACGCCCTCAAGGAGCGGTTCATCGCCATTCCCGGCGAGGGGAAGATCGGCTTCGACGAAATCACTTATCCGCAGCCGTCCCCCGGTTCCACGCCCGGTTGGCGCTTTCCCGACGGCACCGTCCTGGTCAAGACGTTTATCATGGAAATGGAACGCGGCAATCCCAAGAGCCGCAAGCGCCTCGAGACGCGCTTGCTCCACTTCCAGCAGTTCCCGGGCACGCAAGAATACGGCGACCAATACTGGCGCGGTTACACCTACGTCTGGAACGACGAGCAGACCGACGCCGAATTGCTCGACGAAAAAGGAGCGGATCGCGAATTGACGATCAAGGTGGGCAACGAGTTCGTGAAGCAGAACTATCGTTTCCCCAGTCGGGCCGAGTGTACGCTGTGCCACACCAACGCCCACAAGTTCGCCCTGGGGGTGGCGACCATGCAAATGAACCGCGACCACGACTACGGCGGCAAGATCGCCAACCAGATCGACACCCTCAACCACATCGGCCTGTTTTCCAACAAGGTGCCGCCGGCTGCGACCCTTCCCCGTTTGGCGGATTACGATGACGAAACCCTGCCGATCGCAACGCGGGCGCGCTCGTACCTCCATTCCAACTGTGCCCATTGCCACATCAAGTGGGGCGGCGGCAACGCCGAGTTCAAACTCCTCGCGACGTTGCCGTTGAAGGACATGGGCATCGTGAATGTCCCACCGCAGCATGGTAACTTCGGCATACCGGACGCCAAGATCGTCGTTCCAGGCCATCCCGAAAAGTCGATCCTGTTGCACCGCATGGCGATCACCGGCTTGGGCCGCATGCCGCACATCGGTTCGCGCGTCGTGCATGAATCGGCGGTGCGCTTGGTGAGGGAGTGGATCAAGGAAATGAAGGAATAGCCGTCCTCGCTGGGCCGCCGCGCTGGGCTGACAGCAAGCGCCATCGCCGACGGCCGGCGGTCACGGGAAAAACGAGCGTTGGAGAATGTCCGGCCTGAGCCGACCGAACACGTGGCTGCGCCCGCTGCGGAGGTTGTGGAACACCACTTCGGCCGGGCTGAACAAGAGCGGATCGATTTTGTAGAAATCTCCCGCGTAGCGTTCAAAGATCGCCTGGAACGGCGCCCCGTAATCCGGCGAGGCGCTGGCGGGGGTCTTGGCTCCAATCGCGGCAAGGTGCTCGTCGTCGGCATCGACCCACAGGTTGACCCGGCCGCCGTACAGGATGGCGTCATTGGTCCGGCCGATCGCTTCTAACTCGTTCTTGGCCACGGGGGGCAACGGGGCGCAGCCGAAGCCGGAGACGACTTGCCGCAGGTTGAACTTCAATTCGTGCAGCTTGTGCAAGGCCGTTTCCAGGGAACGGGCCACGACCTGCAAGGTGCCGGCCAGGCTCGAGGCCGGGGCGATCAACAGCGTCAGCTTGGCGGCGGGCAGAGCGAGGGCGTTGGCGAGGTAATCAATGACGGCGTCGTCGGGCAATTTGCGGGCCTCGAGGCAGCCGACGGCGACCGGGGGACGTTCGCGGCCGGGCTCGAGGTCGTCGAAGAGCGGTTCTTTGCCCCAGGCGGCCCGCATCGGCCCGGAGCCCATGGCAAAATACTTGCCCACGCTGATCTGCCAGCCGGCATACTGCGATGCCATGCACGCCGTCGCAGGCTGGTCGGAAGCCACCTGGACCAGGGGACAGGGAACGCCCGCGACGTCGCCGGGTGCCAAGGCGACCTCAGCCTGTCCGGCCAGGCAGACGCGAGCCAAGTGAAGCCCGGCCTGCAAACCGCCGAGGGTCTTGACGCCGCAGTCGATCAGCCGAGCGCCGGCGGGGGTGGTGTGGACCTGCACGCGCAGGGCGGCGGCCTGCGAAGCCACGTAATCCGCCAGACGTTGGGCACGTTCATTGAGCGTGGGTTGGCTCGCCACGGGGACTGTCCTCGGGCATGGTGAGTCGCGGCAAGGCCGCGCGCAGCTGCAAATCGTCGAGGTACTTCACGATCATCTTGGCGAAGCAATCGGTCTCGAGGTTCACCGTCGCGGGCGGCTGTTTGAAGCCCAGGGTCGTGGCCGCCAAGGTGTGCGGAATCAGGGCGACGCGGAACCCCGTCGGCGAAACATCGACGAGGGTCAGGCTGACGCCGTCGACCGCGATGGAACCTTTCCGCACCATCTCCCGCGTGAGGGCCGGCGAACACGTGAAGTCGACGTATTCCCAATCGCCGATGCGGCAGCGCTGCGTCATGGTCGCCAAGCCGTCGACGTGCCCTTGGACCAGGTGTCCGCCGAGCCGACCGCCCACCTGAAGCGCCCGTTCCAGGTTGACTCGGGCGCCGATCGTCAATTCACCGAGGTTGGTGCAGCGCAGCGTCTCCGGGCCGACTTGAAAGAGCATCGTCGAACCGGATCTTTCGATGACCGTCAAGCACACGCCATTGACGGCCACGCTCGAGCCGACGGGGGAGTCGGCCGCGATCGTCGGCTCGTCGATCCGAACCTGCCGCGCGGCCGCCTGGTCGCAAAGGTCGCACACGGTTCCCAGGGCCTCGACCAATCCGGTAAACATGCAGAGATTGTAGCAAGGGCCAAGCGAGATTCACCGCGCGGGGGCTGGAAGGCAAGAACACCTTCGAGGGGCGACGCCAGCGGATTAGCAGGCCAGCTTGTCTTCCACGGACACCGGCGGCGAGCGCCGCGCCAGGTGTTTGAGCACCGCGTAGCAGCAGGGAACGCCGAGGGCATAGCCCCAGAAAACGGCCACCAGCGCCAGTTCCCGGACCAGCACGATCAAAAAGATCGCCAGGAGCAGCTGGATCAGGTGCCAGACGTGGCGTCGGCCGCGGAGGATGTGCTTGGTGACGTGCGGGAACGGCACGACGGAGACCATGAGCAAGGCCACGACCACGGCCCCCAGCGGAGCAACCATTTCGACAATCCCTTGCACCAACTCGCGGTTGGCGACAAGTTCTCCATACCGCCATTGCTCGGCCAGCTTGGCCGGGAATTCTCCCCGAAGCACCGCCAAGGAAGCCATGCAGCCGGCGGCGCCGGGGGAAGGAAGACCGCGGAAACGTTTATGCGCGGCCGGATCGGGGCTGTTGTCGACGTTGAAGCGGGCAAGCCGCAAGATGGTGCAGACCATGTAAAGGCCGGCGATCCCGGCAACGATCTGGTGCAGCATCACGCGCTCCCAGCCCGGACCCATTTTGAGAAGCAAAAAAGCCGGGGCAACGCCAAAGCTGACGGCGTCGCACAGACTGTCCAGTTCGCCGCCGAATTTGCTGGCTGTCTTCGACAACCGGGCGACGTAGCCGTCGAGCATGTCGAAGACCATGGCCGCGATGATGAACCAGCCGGCGAGGCGAAAGTACAATTCGTTGTCGACGACCACGGCGTCGCGGGCCGCGGCGGCGACGTGGTCGAGCGGCATGATCTTGCTCGCCATGGCGATGCTCACGAAGCCGCAGACACCATTGCCGAGGGTTAACAATGCCGGAATGATCGCGATCTTTCGCATGATCGGGCGCCTCAACTGCAAAGTGGACATGTCATCTTACTGCGATCCCGTATGACCGAACAAGTCTTTCGCCTAAGAAAGAAGGCACGTTTTCCGTCCACACATCACGCCGATAAATCCCGCCGATGGCGTCTGGCGGAGGCAAAGCAGTCTCCATAAAACGACAGCGACCATTCGCAGACCGGCGGAGCGGTCTACGCACGTCCGGCTGATTTCACAGGAGGTACGGTCCATGGGGGCGCGACAAGGCGGTGTCCTGGCGATCGGCGTGGTCATTGCCGGCTGGGCATGGGCCGCCACGGGGGCGGCGCAGACCAAGGACAAACCAAGACCCGACAAGCCGTTCACCATCGAGGAACTGGGGAAAAAGGTGTTTCATCTTAGTTTTCGCGACGGTGAGCCGGCTCGGCTGGAGATCCGGAGTACGGACGATACGGACGTCGATCTCTACGTTGAAGAGTTGGACGGCACCGAAGTTGGGCGCGACATCGACCCCAGCAAAGATTGCAAAATCGTATTCGAACCAACGAAAGGGAAGGTTTACCGGGTCAGCGTCATCAACCTCGGTCCGGGGTCCAATAGCTGTCGATTCACGCACAACGGCAAGGAAGAGAACGTCGATTTCGGCCCCGTCGTTACCCTGAAGCCGGTCAAGATTGCCGAAGACGGCAAGCACGCGCTGACGGCAAAACTCGCCGAGGGAAAGTGGGCGGCGGTGTGGGTGACGAGCGAACAGGCCACCGACGTCGATCTGCATGTTTTCGATCCGGACGGCAACGAAATCGCCCGAGATGAACACGTCAGCAAGGATGCCTTCGTCAGCTTCCTGCCCAAGGTCGCGGGGGAATATCGCATCGTGGTCACGAATCTCGGCGGCGGCGAAAACACTTGCACCATCAAGCACAGCACGCTCGACGCACCCAAGGAAAAATCGAAAAAGTGACGGGCAGCGGCCGCGCTGAATCTTCATGCACCCCACTTGCCGCGGCCGCGCGGCGATCTTTTACTATTCGTATCTGCGTGCCAGAAGAGCAGATGAAACACCGCTTCCAGCGCGCGGTGGCGGGGGTCAATTGGCGAAGCATTGATTAGTTGAGACTCGTTATTCTTGGCAGGAGCAATCTCTCCTCATGGCGACTTTCATTCGTCCGGGATCACGTGAAACTCGGTGGCGTTGGGCCTTCGTTGTCGGCAGTGTGGTGCTGGTGCTGCTCATCGGCGGCGGCGGCTTGATGGCTCAAGAGACCAGCCTGGCGATTCCGGATTTGAAGAAGGCCGCGTTTCCGACCCTCGGCGGCATCGACGGCTGGTCCCTGTTGCTGTACGGGGCCCTTGTGATCTGCGGCACGCTCGGCATCAGCTTGTACTTGCGGACGCAAATCCACGCCCTGCCGGCGCATCGGTCGATGCTGGAAGTCGCCGAGATCATTTACCAGACGTGCCGCACGTACTTGATTCAGCAAGGGAAGTTCTTGTTGATGCTGTTCGCCCTGATTGCCATCGCCATTTCGTATTACTTGTGGGAGTCGTCGCATACGAGCACGCCGGCGAACGCCTCGGCCCCTCCCAATGTTTTCTTGACGATTTTGCTGGTCCTGCTCTTCTCCGTCGTCGGCATGGGCGGTTCGTACTGGGTGGCGTGGTATGGCATCCGTGTGAACACCTATGCCAATTGCCGTACGGCGTTCGCCTCCCTGCGCGGCCGGCCTTGGGACGTTGTCAACATCCCGCTCCGGGCCGGCATGTCGATCGGGTTGTTCCTCATCTCCCTCGAATTGGTGATGATGGTGGTGATTCTGCTGTGGGTGCCGCGCGAGATTGTCGGCTACTGCTTTCTTGGTTTCGCCATCGGCGAATCGCTCGGCGCGTCGGCGTTGCGCATCGCCGGCGGCATTTTCACCAAGATCGCCGACATCGGCAGCGACTTGATGAAGATCGTCTTCAATGTCAAGGAGGACGACCCGCGCAACCCCGGCGTCATCGCCGACTGCACCGGCGACAACGCCGGCGACAGCGTCGGCCCCACCGCCGATGGCTTCGAGACCTACGGCGTGACCGGCGTCGCTTTGATCGCCTTCATCACCCTGGCCGTCAGCAGCGTCGAAATCCAGGCCAAGCTGATCGTCTGGATCTTCGCCATGCGCTTCCTGATGGACTTCATGTCCGGCTGCTCGTATTTCGTCAACCAGGCCATTTCCGAGGCCCAGTATAAAGGGCTGAAGGAATTCGACTTTGAGCAGCCGTTGACGCGATTGATCTGGATCGCGTCGATCCTGTGCATCTCGACTTCCTTTTTCATGAGTTGGCTGTTGCTCCGGGATCTTACCGTACCCGGCGTGAACCGTGAGATAACCGAGCGTCTGTGGTGGCAATTGGCGACCATTATCAGCTGCGGTACCTTGGCCGCCGTGCTGATTCCCGAATTCACCAAAATCTTTACCAGCTCGCACTCCAAGCACGTTCACGAAATTGTCACTGCTTCGCGTGAAGGAGGAGCGTCATTGACGATCCTTTCCGGCATCGTCGCCGGAACATTCAGCGCTTTCTGGAAGGGGATGCTGATTGCCGGTCTGATGGCAGTCGGCTACTTTGTGAGCCAGCAAGGGCTTGATGAGATCATGTCGGTGAGCTTGACGGCGGGCAGCGCTCCCGTGGGCGTCGGCTCGATTTTCGCGTTCGGGCTGGTGGCCTTTGGTTTCTTGTGCATGGGGCCGGTCAATATCGCCGTGGATAGTTACGGTCCGGTCACCGACAATGCCCAGTCCGTCTTCGAGCTGGCCCGAACCGAGCACTTGCCCGGCATCGACGAAGAAATCAAGCGCGATTTCGGCTTTGAGCCTGATTTTGCTCAGGGTAAACACTATCTGGAGGCCAACGATTCCGCCGGCAACACGTTTAAGGCCACGGCCAAACCGGTGCTGATCGGCACGGCCGTGGTCGGCGCCACCACCATGATTTTCTCGATCATTCTCTTGCTCGGCAAACACGGTTTGCTGCAGTTGAGCTTGACCGACGCGCCGGTCCTTTTGGGCTTCATTTGCGGTGGTGCTGTCATCTTTTGGTTCTGCGGCGCTTCCACGCAAGCTGTCACGACCGGGGCGTATCGGGCCGTTGAATACATCAAGAAAAACATGAATCTCGACAAGAAGTCGGCCGACATCGAAGATTCCAAGACCGTAGTCCGAATCTGCACCGAATACGCTCAAAGCGGTATGTGGAATATCTTCATTGCCCTGATGGCCCTGACGCTGGCGTTCGCCTTCTTCAACCCGAACTTTTTCGTGGCCTACTTGGTCTCGATCGCCGCCTTCGGATTGTTCCAAGCCATTTACCTGGCCAACGCCGGCGGGGCCTGGGACAACGCCAAGAAGTTGGTCGAGGTGGATTACCGAGAAAAGGGAACCGATGTTCACGCCGCTACCGTGGTCGGCGACACGGTCGGCGATCCGTTCAAGGACACGACGTCTGTCGCCCTGAATCCGATTATCAAGTTCTCGACGCTTTTCGGCTTGCTGGCGGTGGAAATCTCCGTTGAAATGGGCAAGGCCGATCTCGAGCGTGTTTCAAAAGTGGTTGGCTTGGTCATGCTGGCGGTGGGGTTGGTTTTTGTTTGGCGCTCGTTTTACGCCATGCGCATCCCCAAAGAAAAGGCTTTTACGCGAGCCATGGCCGACAAACACGCGATCTTGCCGAGGCACTAAGCCCATCGCGACGTTGGTCTTGTCGCCGCGAAATCGGCGGCGCGACACTCAGGCGTTTCATTTCGCGCCCGCGGTTGGGCCATCCTCGCCTTTTTGACGTCCGCTGGGAATGGTGGTCCAAGACCCCAGTGGCGGTGTGGCTCGAGGCGCTGATCGGGTTGCACGCCGCGCGACTGAAACGTACAATGCTCGGTTGTAGCAGTGCCCAGCGCCTGGTGCCTTGGTGCTTCGACAAGGAGTAAATCTGTGCAGATCAAGATTTCGGCCCGACATGGCCATCTCCATGAGGCCACGCAGGAGCACATCCGTGACAAAGCCAAGAAGTTGATGCATCATTTTTCGCGACTGATGATGATCGAAGTGATCGTGGATCTCAAAGAGGGTGAGCATGTCGTGGAGTTCTTGGTCTCGGCGGAGCACAAACACGATTTTGTAGCCAAGGAACGCAATCAGGACATTTTGGCGGCTGTCGACCTGGCCCTGGACAAACTCGTCCGGCAAGTTCACAAACACAAGGAGAAGATCATGGATCATCGGCGCACACCCTCGGCCGGGACGGTGGCACCGCACGTTGAACCGCCGGACCAAGGGTAAGGGAGGCAGGCAGATGCGCATCAGCGATTTTGTGGTCAAGGATGCGATTAGCGCCAGCCTGAGGGCCTCGACGAAAGACGGCGTGATCCGGGAGATGGTCGATAGCCTGTCGCAGGCGGGCGTCTTCCGGCAAACTTCACCCGAGGAAATCGTCAAAGCCGTTCTCAAACGAGAATTATTGGGGTCGACCGGTATCGGCCGGGGAGTGGCGATTCCACATGCCAAACACGCCGGCGTCGACCGGCTGGTAGGCACCGTGGCGATTTCCAAAAACGGCGTCGGTTTCGACAGTCTGGATGGAGAGCCGGTTCACGTGCTGGTGATGTTGATTTCGCCCAATGATCGCCCCGGCGACCATTTGCGGGCACTGGAAAACGTGTCGCGCCGCCTGCGGGACGAGGAATTTGTCATGGCGCTGCGGCAGGCGGGCAGCCCCGAGGCGATTTGGGAACTTCTGTTGACCGAGCAGTAAAACGGCCCCATGTCCCAGGAACCATTGCGACGTACCGTTACGATCGCCAGTCCGCATGGGTTGCATTTGCGGCCGATCCAGGCTTTTGTCGAATTGGCCAATAAGTTTCAAAGCGATGTCACGGTCAGTAATGCCAAGGAACGAGTCAACGGCAAGAGCGGCTTCGGACTGATGACCTTGGCGGCCGAGCAAGGGAGTCAACTGACCCTGGAAGTCAGCGGCCCCGATGCCAGTGAAGCCATTGAGGCTCTGGCCGCGGTCCTGGCGCGGGTCTTTCCCGACGAGTGATGTAGGCATGGAAATCAAGCGCGGCACAGCCGTCTCGCCGGGAGTGGCCATTGGTCCGGCCTTGGTGTTGGACACGGAAGGATACCGGATCCCGGCGCGCTTCATCGACCGCTGCCAGCGGAACGACGAGGTCCAGCGCCTGCGGGCCGCCCTGCGCGAGGCCGCCGCGGAAGCCAGGGAGAAGCAGTCGGCCATTTCGCAAAAGCTCGGCAAGCAGTACGGGGCTATTTTCGCGGCCCATGCCATGTTGATCGAAGACCCGGAGTTGGTCCGCGAGCTGGAGGAGCTGATCCAGGAAAAACGCTATTCCGCCGAGTATGCCGTCAGCCAAGTGATCCGCCGCCACGCCAAGGCCTTGGAAAGTCTGATGTCGGCGCAGTTCAGCTCGCGATCGGCTGACTTGTTCGACATTGAAAAAGCCATCTTACGGTGCCTGCTGGGCAGCAAGAGCGAGGCGCTGCGGCAACTGACGCAACCGGTCATCGTCTTGGCCCATGATCTTACCCCCAGCGAGACCGCCCAGCTCGACCCGAAGCTCGTCCACGCCTTCGCCACCGAGGTTGGCGGCCGCGCCAGCCACACGGCCATCATGGCCGGCGCCCTGGAAATTCCCGCGGTCGTCGGCTTGGGCCGATTCCTGACCGACATCTCCGGCGGCGACGAAGTCATCGTCGACGGCAACCGCGGCGTCCTCATCATCAATCCCGATGAAGAAACCCGCGAACGCTACGAGAAAACCCGCGCCACCATTTCCACCTTTTATCGGGAACTCAGCGAGCTGCGCGATTTGCCGGCTGTCACCAAAGGAGAGAACAGCGTCCGTGTTCAACTCTTGGGAAACATCGAGTTCCCCCAGGAAGTGCAACATTGTCTGAACCGAGGAGCGGATGGGATCGGCTTGTACCGAACGGAATTCCTTTATCTGAACAAAACAACCGATCCCGGTGAGGCGGAACATCTCGACGCGTATCTCAATGTATTGCATTCGCTCGGCAGCGGAAAACCCGTGGTGATCCGCACGCTCGACCTGGGTGCCGATAAATTCGCCAAGCACGTCGAGAAACAGCACACCGAACACAACCCATCGCTCGGCTTGCGGAGCATCCGTCTTTGCCTGCGCAACTTGGCTTTATTCAAAACGCAACTCCGGGCGATTTTGCGGGCCAGCGCCTATGGCGACGTGCGCATCATGTTTCCGATGATCAGCACGTTGCGGGAAATTCGGCAGTGCAAAATGATTCTGGCGGAAGTAAAAGAAGACCTGGAAGAGGAACGCATCGCCTTCAACAAACAACTGCCGGTAGGGACGATGATTGAGGTTCCGTCAGCGGCCATCATGGCCAAGGAACTGGCTCGCGAAGTCGATTTCTTTTCCATCGGCACCAACGATTTGATACAATATACGTTGGCCGCCGACCGAACCAATGAGGGCGTTGCCAACTTATACAGCGCCGGCGATCCGGCGGTGTTGCGCTTGATCGCCCAAGTCGTGGACGCTGCCGGAGACAAGGTCGCGGTCAGCGTTTGCGGCGAAATGAGCGGCGATCCGATTTATACGATGTTGTTGGTCGGCATGGGGTTGCGGCAACTGAGCGTCGCTCCCCAGAACATCCCGGAGATCAAGAAGATTATTCGTAGCGTGACGTTGGAAGAGGCGAAGGAAGTCGCCGGAGCGGTCATGAAGTTCGACACCGCCCGCGACGTGAACAATTATTTGCGGGATCGTACCCGCCGAGTCCTGCCTGACGTGGTAAACTGAGGCGCAAGGGAAATGTAAACCCAATCCAAGAAATCCAGAATGCGTGAGCCGCGGCGTGGCCCACCGGAAGTCCGTGGAAGAGGCGGTGGGCTTCGAATCGTTGGCCGCGGTGGGGTGGCTGATTTCTTGGTCCTTCGATCATTTCCCGCCGGCCGATGGCCGGCCTCCCTTTGCCGTTTGCCAGTGCGGATTCCGGTACCAACAGGGCTGCCATGGCAGCAGACAACTCCCCGGAAACGGTGGCCAGCACGGTCTCGGCCACACCGCCTTTTTGGTTTCGGTTGCGGTTTCGCAAGGCCGAAGGTCTTCGGCTAGTGAGCCACATCGACCTGATGCACGTCTTCGAACGGCTGTTTCGACGGGCTGGCTTGCCGATCGCCATGACCCGTGGTTATCATCCCAAGCCGATGCTGGTGTTCGCCCAAGCCTTGGGCTTGGGAATCGCGGGAAGCAACGAAATCGCCGATCTGGCCTTGAACGAACCGCTCGGCCCCAGCGAACTGCTGGACCGGCTCAATCGGCAAGCACCTCCCGGCCTCGCCTTCCTGGAAGTTCGCGTGCTGGAGGGGCGGCGCTCCCCCGTCGTTCGCCGCGCGTTTTATCGCTGTGCGTTGCCGGCCCCGGTCGTCGACCTCCCGGCGCGCTGCCAAGCCCTCTTGTCGTGCCGCCATTGCTTCGTTGAGCGTCGCCGGCCCAAGCCGCGGCGCGTTGACATTCGGCCTTATCTGGCCGATCTCGCGGCCGAGGCCGCCGAGGTGCGGATCGCGCTTTGGGTGACTCCGTATGGGACCGCCCGGCCCGAGGAAGTCCTTGCCGCCTTGGGTTTGGCTCCCCTGCTCGATGCCGGCGCGATGCTCGAGCGCACCGGACTCGAACTGATGGACGAATTGCCGGAGCCGCAACGCTGGCTTCCGGACCTGCCGCGCTTGGGCGACAGCAGCGCGACACAGGCTGACGACCCGGCGACTAACCACGTCGCGGCGGCGGCTCGCGATCCCGGCCGCTCGGCGCCGCACGCGCTCATCGCTCATCCTTGGTCGTTTGAGACCTGACGTTATTCGGATCGCCGGTCGCAGGAATACCGGCTCCTTGATTAGGGAAAGGAATTGCATGAAAAAGGAAATGCTCATCAACGTCCTCCAACCCGAGGAAATTCGCATCGCGATCGTGGAAGATGGTGTGCTCGAAGAATTGTACGTGGAACGAGCCAGCCACGAGAGCTACGTCGGCAACATTTACAAAGGCCGGATCGTCAACATTGAACCGAGCATCCAAGCCGCGTTCGTCGATTTCGGCGTGGGTCGCAATGGCTTTTTGCACGTCAGCGATGTCGAGCCGGCTTATTACCGCCACTTGCCCGGCTACGGCGACGACAACGAGAACGGCCAACGGGCTGGCCGGGACCGAGGAGGCCGCGGCAGCCCGGCACGGGAACGCGGCGGCCGCAGAGGCCGCGGTCGAGGACGCCGTTCACCCCCCGAGGCGGACGAGGCGCCGCTGCCTCAGGAGCAATTCGAGGAAAAGGCTGCCGATTCGCCGCCGACCGAGGCGCCTTCGGAGCCATCGGACGCCGCTGCCGACGTCGCGTCGGGTCCAAGTGCCGCGCCGACCGCGGTCGCCGGATCTGAAACCTCAGACAACGGCAACGTCCCCGACGCCCCGCCCCTTGACGACACCGGTACCGACGAAGCCCAATCGGATCCAACGGATGCGGAGCTTGATGACGACGCGGTGTCAGCAGTGTCGCAAGAGCCGATGCGCGATCCCCAGCGGCGCGGTCGCCGACGGCGCGGCAACCACCGGCGGGCCAAG
>JANWVS010000110.1 GCA_025056835.1 Gemmataceae bacterium
CACGTCCGCAGCAGTGACCTCCTCCAGCGGCCTGGCCCGCCAATCGCCCGCGCAATTGACCAGCACGTCGATCCGGCCGAAGCGATTGAGCACTTGCTCGACCATGGCGGCGACCTCCGCTTCGCGCCCCAAATCGGCAGCCACCGCCACGGCCGATCGACCCGCGGCTTGGTAGCGCTCGACGGCGGCTTGTGCCTCGTGGGCCGACGTGCGGTAATGAATTGCCAGACGGTAGTTGCGCAGGGCCAGGGCATCGGCCACGTGGGCGCCAAGACGCCGTTTGCCGGCCCCCGTAATCAACGCCACCTTGCTGTTGCTCATGGCCAATCTCGTATCGGCAACAGGTCCGCCAGCGACGCCAACACCCGGTCTGGTTTCGCTGCCGCCAGGGTGGCCTCGTCCTCGGTTCCGGTCGGCACGACCCAAACTCGAACCCCTGCCGCACGCGCGGTTTCGACATCGACACTCATATCGCCGACCAACAAGACTTCGGCCGGCGACACCGCCAATTGAGTGATGGCGTGGAGGACCATGTCCGGCGCCGGCTTGGGCCGAGGCACGTCTTCCGGTCCCACAACGACGTGAAAAAAGTGAGCGACGCCCAAGTGGCTGAGCAGTTCCTGGGAGTAGAAACGCGGTTTGTTGCTGCACAAGCCGAGCAACATCCCGCGCCGGTGTAGCTCGGCGAGCACTTGGCCTGCCCCGGGCAACAACCATGTCTGCTGCACCATCACCGACGGATGGTGGGCACGATAGCAGGCCAAATCCTCCGCCAAATTACCTCCGGGCACGGCGTTGGCCAGCAGGTACTCCGGTCCCCGCCCGACGAAACGCTTGACTTGTTCCACCGTGAGCGGAGGCAAGCCACGACGTTCACGAACGTGATTGACACTGCTGGCGATGGCCGGAAAACTATCGGCTAAAGTGCCATCGAAATCGAACAAAACAGCCGTGATGGACATGCCGCAATTGTACGCAACGATTTCGGCAGCGTTCAGCGCATGAACGGCGTTGCAGTTGCGCTCGTGGATTTTTGCGGAACGATCGTTGCACCAAACGACACGCGCCGCATCGCACAATTTCGGCGAATTCGTTGGCAATCGGTGGTCCGCTCTCTTAAAACGATTCCTTGCCAGCGTTCTTGCGAAATGTTGGGGAGCGAGCATGACTCATGATACCGCCGAGCGGTCCGTCCCACCCAAGCTCGGTCTCGTCGACGCGATCTGCATCATCTTGGGCATTATCATCGGCGCCGGCATCTATGAAACGCCACGGTTGATCTTCGGCATGATGCCGAATGAGCTGTACACCTACGGCATTTGGGCATTTTGCGGACTTTTGGCCCTTATTGGTGCGTTGTGCTATGCCGAATTAGCCACCGCTTACCCGCGCTCCGGTGGCGACTACGTCTACCACACCCGCGCCTACGGCCCTTTCATGGGCTATTTGTTCGGCTGGACACAGCTGGCCGTCATCCAAACCAGCAGCATCGGACTGATGGCCTATGTCTTCGCCGAGTACGGCAACCGCCTATGGCCGATCCCCGGCACCGGGCAGTATTCGACCGCCCTTTACGCGGCCGGGGCCATCGTCGCCATGTCGCTGCTCAACATCTTGGGCGTCGTGCTGGGTAAGACCACGCAAAACATCCTCACCTTCGCCAAGGTGCTTGGTCTCGCAGCCATTGTTGGTGTCGGTTTCAGCTATGCTCCGCAGCACGACATCGTGATCGACGGCCGCCTCGTTTCGGCCGAAGGCGGCAAACTCGTACTTGCCACGACTACCGGTGACAAGACGTTCCGTCTCACCGAGGCGACGCGCTATTATGTCGACGGTAAGGACGTGAAGAGCGACGCCACCGGCAAGCCCCTTCTCGACGCGAACAACCGCCCCGTACCATTCACGGTCGCCGATTTTGTCAAGGATGCAAATGTCCGCGTGGTCATCGACCTCAAGGCCGCTGACGTGGTGCGCAAACTCAAGACAGCCCCGGTCGTGGGCGAAGGCCCTGTGGAGCGAACGGAGGCTGGTCGGCTTGTCGTAACTACTGCGGCCGGCGCCAAGACATTTTCCTTCGGCCCCGCCACGCGTTGGTCCGATCATGGCACGGTCGTGGCACCTTCCGGCAAAGGCATCGTCATACGCGAAACCGATGCCCCTCCGCCCGGCTTCGCTCCGGGAGTGTACGTCCGTGTAAGCGCCGTGGTCGCCGATCATGCCGATTCGGTGGCGATCGTCGACCCGCCGGCGAACTGGTCGCTGAAGGGGTTCTTGTTGTCGATGGCGTTTCCCTTTGTGCTGGTGTTGTTGACGTATGGCGGATGGAATGATGCCGCGTTCGTCGCCGCCGAGGTGAAAAACCCCGATCGCAACATTCCCCTGGCCCTGGTCCTCGGAACGATCGGAGTGACGGCGATTTACCTTCTCGTCAACGCCGGCTATCTCATGGGCTTGGGCGGTTTCCGTGGTGCTCAGGAGGCGGGTGAGGTCGCCGCCGACGTGTTATCGCTTTTGCCCTGGGATTTCGCCGAAAAAGCCATGTGCATCCTGGTGATGATCTCGGCCCTCGGAGCGGTCAACGGCATCATCTTCACTAGTTCGCGCATCTACTCGACGATGGGTAGCGATTATCATCTCTTTCAACCGCTTAGTGCGCGGAGCGCCAAGACCGGTTCGCCAATCATTTCGCTGGCGTTGCAGATGGTCATTAGCCTGTTGATGGTCCTTTCGGTCGGCACTGAGCAAGGCCAGCATCTGCTGAATGCCGGCCTGGAATGGCTTGGCCAGCAACCGGTGAGCTGGGCAGGCAAAGACGGTTTCAGCACGCTTTTGCAATGCACCGCACCGATTTTCTGGATCTTTTTCTTGCTGACAGCCTTCGCGGTGTTCATCTTGCGAATCAATGAGCCGCAGGTGCCGCGGCCCTTTCGCGTGCCGCTCTACCCCGTGCTGCCGCTGATCTTTTGTCTGTATTGCGGTTATATGGTTTACAGCGGCGTGCAGTACGCGGGCAGCTTGGGTCTGGTGGGAACGGTCCTGGTCTTCGCAGGCTTTCCGCTGTACGTGTTCTCGCGGCGCAGCGCCGCCGCGAACGTCGCCTTGCCGGCGTCGTCGGGCTGAGCGCTGAGCTATTGAGCTATAATGATCCGAAAAAGGACGAGGTATCATGCGACGTTGGTTCGTGGTTCTCGCGGCTGCTTTAGCGGGCTTTGTCGTACCGGCGGCGGCATCGCAAGAGAAACCGCTGCGTGAGCCGGACGTCATTTTCGTGCCGACGCCTCAAGAAGTCGTCGAGCGCATGCTCGAATTGGCCGATGTCCGCCCCGGCGAGGTGGTATACGATCTCGGCTGCGGCGACGGACGCATCCCCGTGACGGCGTCGAAAAAATACGGTGTCCGCTCATGGGGCTTCGACATCAATCCGGTGCGCGTCAAGGAATCGTTGGAAAACGTCGAGCGCAACCACGTCCAACACCTGGTCACGATCAAGTTGCAAGACATCTTCGAACTGGATTTATCCAAGGCCGACGTGATCACGCTTTATCTTTTGCCGCAACTCAACGTGAAGCTCATTCCACAGCTCGACAAGCTCAAACCAGGCAGCCGCATCGTTTCCCACGATTTCAACATGGAGGGCGTGCGGCCCAAGCGCGAAGTGACAATGACGCCTCCAGGCGGCCGCGAACACCGCATTTACCTTTGGGTGACACCGCTGGAAAAGGAGCGGCGCAATTGAGGACGTAGCGGTGCAGCCGTGCGGATTCCTGGTGCTGGACAAGCCTCCGGGGCTAAGCTCGCGGGCAGCGGTCGACGCCGTAGCTCGGTGGTTTCCCCACGGCACGCGCCTGGGCCATACCGGAACGCTCGATCCTTTGGCGACGGGTGTGTTGGTCGTGGCGGTGGGTGCCGCGACGCGCCTGTGCGGTCGTGTGCAAGAAATGGTCAAGACGTATCGCGCCGCCATCCGCCTCGGAGCCCGCAGCACAACGGACGACGCCGAAGGAGCGCTTACACCGGCTGCCCCGGCGACGATACCTGAACGCGGCGACGTCGAACGTGTGTTGGGTACGTTGGTCGGAGATGTGGTACAAACGCCGCCAGCATTCTCAGCGGTCAAGGTCGGCGGTCGTCGTGCCTACCTTTTGGCCCGCCGGGGTGAGGAAGTTAAGCTGGCGCCCCGCACGGTACGCATCGCGGGGCTGGATCTGCTAAGCTACGAATATCCCGATCTCGAGGTAGAAGTTGTGTGCGGCAAGGGGACGTATCTCCGCTCCTTGGCCCGCGACCTCGGTGAACACTTGGGCTGCGGCGGGTACTTGACGGCTTTGCGTCGGCGGCGCGTCGGACCGTTCACCGAAACCATCGCCTTGAGCCTGGACACTGCACCGGCAGCCGGCCAAGCGGCGCTGCTCGACTTGGCGTGGTCGGTCGCCGACCTGCCGCGCGTCACCGTGCCGAAACCCGAAGCCCGCCGATTTGCCCGGGGCCAGTTCCTACCCGTGTCCGCGAGACTGTCCGCCGGACCGGTGGGCGTCTTCGACGACGATGGCACGTTCGTCGGCGTCGGTGCCGTCGACAATACCTGGTTGCGACCGAGAAGGGTATTTTACCGAGCAACAGTGGACGACGAACCCTGGGACAGCGCACGTGCCCCCGCAAGCTCACTTTGACCTCGCTAAGCTGGAGCCGGACCGAATTCTCGCCAATCGCGAAGCGATCCGGGCGATCCTGCCGCAGCGCTTTGAGATGGAACAACTCGATGCCGTGGTCCACGTCGACGCCAGCGCAGGGATCATCGTCGGCTATAAGGATGTGCGTCACGACGAATTCTGGGTTCGCGGCCACATGCCTGGCTACCCCCTGCTGCCGGGAGTTCTCATGTGCGAGGCCGCCGCTCAGTTGGTCAGTTATTACGCCATCACGCAACACATCATGGGCGGCGATTTCCTCGGCTTCGGTGGTCTGGAAAACGTCCGTTTCCGCGCGCCCGTCCACCCCGGTCAACGACTCCATCTCGTGGGAAAGGTGGTGCGATTGCATCGCCGACAATGTACCTTCAACGTGCAGGCGTTTGTCGGCAGCACGATGGTATTTGAGGGCGACATCATCGGCGTGCCGCTGCAACGCAAGGCGGAGGTCTGACGTGGCCCGGCTGCACCGTTTGCCGCTCGAGGCGTTGCGGCCCTTGCTCGTCGAGGTTCCCCATCCCCGAACGCCGGCGTGGCGCGAACTGTCCGCCACTTCCCGGCCACTGTCGTGGCCCGAGCTGTTTGGCAACGATCGGCCGGTGGAAATCGAAGTCGGCTCCGGCAAGGGAATGTTCTTGATCAACGCCGCGTCAACCCGACCGGAGACCAATTTCTTGGGAATCGAAATCGAACGCAAGTATGCGCTCTTGGCGGCGTCGCGGCTGGTGCAACGCGGTCTGGCTAACGTGCGTCTGGCATGCACCGACGGCCGCTGGCTCTTGGAATACGGCGTCGCCTCGGAGTCGGTGCAAGCGATCCATGTTTATTTTCCCGATCCGTGGTGGAAGCACCGGCATCACAAACGAAGACTTCTGACCGCGGACTTCGCCCGGCATTGCGCCCGTACCTTGCGCCCCGGCGGACTGCTGCACTTCGCCAGCGACGTGGCGGCGTATTTCGAGGAAAGCTGTCGGCTGCTCGTGGAAGCGGCAGGCTTGCAACCTGTGACGATGGCCGAAACAAGCGACGGCGCCTACCTCAGCCATTTCGAGCGGAAGTATCGTTTGCAAGGGCGAACGATTTACCGGGGTCGTTTTCTCAAGGCAAGGTAACGCGGCCGGTATTCAGGGATCGAGCGGCGACCAATCGACAATGTCGAAGCGCGCGTGCGGCGAGACGTTGGGCGCGCCGACCAGCGAGTCATAAGCCGCTCGACACGGTTTGAGAAACTTTTGCACATCGGCTTGGGCAATCGGCCCTTGTTCGACCAAGAACATCAGGTCCGCCTGGCCGGGCACGCGAACATGATGGATGTTAGGAAAGGTGGCGGCCACGGCGTTGGCGACGTCGCGGCCAGCTGGGCTGGCCGGTGCCAACAGAAAAGTGTGCTGCTGCTGATTGATCTTGCCGGCCAGAAGCGGCGCGGCGCGTTGCAAGTATTCTTCGGTCTGCTCACGCAGCTTGTCAGGGTCGCCGCCTTGATTGTTTACCTGCCATTCGGCGCCGAGGATTTGGGCGACGTCCATGATCGGCAGGTGCTGTCCAAGGAGATTGCTCGTTTCTTGAAGCAAGGGCAAGGCCAGCTGCCGCGTCAGGTCGCCGCTATTGATACACGCGGATTGCAAACCGCCGCGCGGAACCAGCACGCGATCGTTGAGTTCTTTATCGAGTTGAAGCCAGTGTTCGGCGCTGAGGTTTTGTAGGAAGCGAAGGGCAGCTCGTTCGAGATCGTCCTCATTGTCGGGCAAGATGACGCGAGCCGTGGCTGAATCGCGAATGACTTCCCAAAAAGCGTCGGGCGTGGGTAAGGGCGAACGGGTCAAGGTGTGTTCACTCGCAGGCCGCGTACCGGTTAGATCTTCGTTTTCGTCGGCCGGATTGCAGTCGAGGTTTTCCATCAAACTGCGCAGTCGTTGGCGGCAAAAGCCGAGGTCTCGGCTTCGGTCGGCGAGACGACCGGCCAAGGACGCGTAGCAATTCTTGACGGCGAAGTGCACTTCCTCGGCCAGGCGCTGACGAGCGTAGAGGGTCAACGTGTCCATGAAGTGACGAAGTTGGCGGGTCTTGGATCGTCCGCCGAAAAAACGAAAGCCGGTGACGGCCGTCAGACAATCTTGAAGAGCGGCGTCCACGTCTTTCCGAGCGGCGGCCGTTTTTGCCGCGTGTTCTGGAAGTTGAGCGGCGAGGTCTTCGGCAACCTTCAGGCAATGTCGGCGCACCAAATCAAGCGCTGT
>JANWVS010000111.1 GCA_025056835.1 Gemmataceae bacterium
GGGAGTTGCCGGGAAGATGGTCGCAGGGGTGTTAACGCACGCCATCGGGCGTGCCCAGGCCGGACGGCGGCAGCGGCGAGGGCACCGGCAAGGCCGGCGGGTTGTCGGGCACGAGAGCGGCCGGCGGCTCCGGCAGGTTGCTGGGTGCAGCCGCAGGGGGTGGGGTGCTCGTCGGGCCCGACGGCGCCGGCACGAGCATGTGGCCGGGCACGCCTTGCGCGTCGCCCAGGCGCGTGGCGCCGGTTGGGAAGCCGACGGTCGCGTGACCGTGGCTGACGCAGTTGCCGTGGGCGCAACTGCCGCGGCTGTACCAACCATGGCCGTTGGTCGGATCAGCACACGGGAAGATGCTCGCCGTCGGTCCGGTCTTGTGGGCGGCGCGGAAATGGCCGTGTGTCATCGCTTCCCGCGGCCCTCGCGGGGCTTCCAGGATCTGGGTGAGGTACAGTTCGAAGTCGTCGGCGACGCGCGTCTCCCGGCCGGGCAGGTAGCGCGGCAGCTGGTTGCAAGCCAGCGGATGCGCCAGTTGCGGCGTCACGAGGATGATCAGTTCCTCCTCCCGCTCCTCGAACCGTGTCGAACTGAAAGCCACGCCGAGGAAGGGGATGTCGCCCAGCACCGGCACCTTCTTCATGATGCCGTTGACCGTGTTTTGGATCAGACCGCCAATCGCCAGCGTCTGGCCCGGTTCGATGTGAACGACGGAACTGGCCCGGCGCGTGTCGAAGCCCGGGGCCTGCACGCCTGGGAGGTTGAGCGAGTTGGCATCATTGCGGTTGCTCAATTCGGCCTCTACGGTCAGCTGGATGGTGCCGTTCTCCAACACCACCGGCGTGAACACGACACTGGTGCCGAACGGCTTGTACTGCACCATCGGCGGCGCACCGACGCTGGTGGCGATCACGACGGGAACTTCGCCGCCGGAGAGAATCTGTGCCTTCTGACCACTCAAAGCGGTGACCCGCGGTTCGGCCATGATCTTGGCCAGCCCCTCGGTGCGCAGGGCCTCGAGATAGGCGGAAAACGAACCGCGATTGCCGATCACGCCGAACTGAAGGTTGGGATTGCCGACGGCGCCCATGGCCGCGCCGGTGATGGAGGTACTCAGGCTGTTGCTGAAGTTGAGCGGCTGGGCCGACGTCGTGCCGATCAAACTGGCCAGGAATGATTGCCGATTGTTATCCACCCAATTGAAGCTGAGCTGACGGATCTCGGAGCGGTTGACGACCGCCACCTGGACCTCCAGCTGCACTTGCTGCACCCGGGGGACGATGATCGTCGGCTCGGGTCGATCGCGTTCCGGCAGCTGCACCGCGAACACCAGGTTTTCCTTGCCGAACTGCGCTTCGGCGACCTGTTGGATGTACTTCTGGCTGACGGCGTCGGGGGCGGTGCCGGTGACGACCGTCGCCTTGCCGGAGATGTTGACGTCGACCTTCGCCTGCGGGATCGTTTCGGCAATCTGCTTGAGAAACAGTTTCTTTTGTTCGAGGCGATTTTCGACCACCTCCACGTCGAGCAGCTCAACGTTCTTTTTCGTGTCCGTCAGCGTCACGCGCGTCGTTCCGGCGGCAAGACCGGTAAGATAGACGACCTTGGCGCTCTTGGGGTCGGAGGTGGCCGAGCAAACCTTTTCGTTGTCGATTTCCACCCGGGCGATGTCTTGCATATTGCTCATCGACACCGACTTGGTCGTGCCGACGGAAATGACCAAGAGGGGGACTTTTTCCTGGGCCAGCGTCCTACCAGCAGACAGGACCGCCAACAGACCTGTCAGCAGGCCCCCTAATCGCCAACCTGGCCCGACCGAAGTGCGGCGCATCCGATCACCTCTCTAAAAAGCTGTTCAGGCCGACTCCGGAAGGCCACACGCCGCCGGAGCGCTTGGGTCATAGTGGATCTTCACTTGCGCGGACTTCGCTGCCGCGTCTGGATTTCTATTTCGACCGTCCTGTGACGATAACTTCAACTTTTACGGTTGTAGTGAGCGAAACGATGGAAGCGGTTGTAACAACGCGAAGCAGGCGCGACGCGGTAAAGGGCGCAAGTCGATCGACCGCAAAGGCGGTTGCCAAACCAACCGCGCGACGTGACAATAACGAAACTCACCCCGATCGACGCAGCCCCGCCGTGGCCGGTGCGTCGGGACCACCCGCTGCCACGCTTCCAAGGAACCGCACTCGTGACACGCAGCTCCACTTGGCTCGTCCTAGGTTGCACCTGCTTCGTCGCCGCACCTGTCAGCCGTGCCGACCAATGGCCGCAATGGCGCGGGCCGAACGGCGACGGCATCGTCACGTCCGGGCGCGTACCGGCGGAATGGGCCGAAGACAAGAACATCGCCTGGAAGGTCCCCTTGCCCGGCAAGGCAGGCTCGACGCCCATCGTCTGGAATGAGCGCATCTTTCTGACCAGCGCCAAGGGCAACGACATCATCCTGCTGTGTCTCAACGACAAAGGCCAACGCCTGTGGGAACGTACCTTGTCGTCGTCGGGCAAGCGGGCCTACATGCGCGACGAAGGCAACGACGCTTCGGCCTCCCCCAGCACCGACGGCCACCACGTCTACAGCTTCGTCGGCAGCGGCGACCTCGCCTGCCATGACTTCGACGGCAACGAAATCTGGACCATCAACGTGCAAAAACGCTACGGCAAGTTCTCGATCCAGCACGGCGTCCACATCACCCCCCTATTGCACGGCGACCGGCTCTACGTCGTTCTGCTGCACAGCAACGGCCACTGGATTGTCGCCCTCGACAAACGCACCGGTCAAGAACTCTGGAAAGTGGCTCGGCCCAGCGATGCCGTCGGTGAAAGTCGCGAAGCCTATGCTTCGCCGATCCTGTGGAACGACGGCCGTCGAACGCTGCTGGTGGTCCTCGGCTGCGATTATGCCACGGCCCACGAATTGGACGATGGCCGAGAGGTTTGGCGCCTGACCGACCTGAATCCGAAAGCGTCGTACAGCACGGCGCTGCGCATTATTGCCTCGCCGGTGGCCGCCCGCGATTTGTTGGTGGTGCCGACGGCCCGCGGCGGCCTGGTCGTCGGCGTCAAGCCGGGGGCTGTGGGGAAGATCGGTCCCGGCAGCGCCTTTGAGGCTTGGCGTCGCCCCAGCGGCGCCGGCGATGTCCCCTCCCCCTTGATTCACGACGGCCTGGTCTACCTGCCGCAGCACACCGGCGTGCTCGTGTGCGTCGACGGCAAGACCGGCAAGCAGCTGTACAGCGTCGGCCTGCACCGGGATCGCTATCGGGCCTCGCCGATCCTCGTCGACGGCAAACTCATCATCACCTCGCGCGACGGCCATTTCAGCGTGGTCAAACCCGGGCCAAAGTTCGAATTGCTCGCGGAAAACACGCTCAACGACGAATTCACCGCCTCGCCGATCGTGGCCCACGGCCGACTCTATCTGCGCGGCTTTCGGTCGTTGTACGCCGTCAGCGCAACCGGCAAATGAGCGCTGCCGCTGCGAGCGAGCCGACGCCCGGCGGCGCATCCCCAGCCCGCCCGTCTACCGATTGGGCCAGATGCGCAGCCCGAAGCCGTTGAGGTCGATGTCTTCGCCTTTTTCGCCCTGGTCGTAGTCGCCGCGGTCGATGGCCACGCGGAGGAAGGCCCACAGCCCAGCCGGTTCACCGGCATGGTCGTAGCCGTGGTCGTCGGTATCGCCCTCCAGGAGCCAACGCCAGGAACGGCGTTCGCGGCCGGCGTCGGTGGCTTCTTCCTGCCACCCTTTGAGGACGCGGGCCACGGCGTGGAGCAGCTGCTGCCATTGTTTGGCGTCGGTGAGGTGGGCACGGATCTCGTCGACGTCTTGTTCCAGTTCGATGCCGTCGATGTGTCGTACCTGATCGAAAAGCCGATGTTCGATGGCCGCGGCCCGCCAAGGGGACCAGAGATAGCAGGTGACGCGCGGCGTGATGAAGTTCAGACCGTAGAAGTCGATATGCATGCGGTCTACTCCCTCAAGGGGCGCTGGTCCCTAGTTTATGGTAGCACGGCCGCGCTGCCTTGCCGCGAAAAAACACCGCCACCGGTTGAAGATCGCCGGGCCGGCGTTTACATTCTCCCTCTATAGCCGCATGTGCCTTTCGGAAGGAGACTCGCCGTGCCATCGCTGATGTTGTTTGCGCAGGCTGCGACCGATGCCGCTCCCCTCGAGTTGGGGGTGCGCGTGCCGTTGTCGGTCATGATTTTTCTCGAATATGCCGTCTGGGGCGCCTGGTACGTCGTCCTCGGCAACTATCTGAACACCATCGGTTTCTCGCGCAAAGACATCGGCCGGGTCTATGCCACGATCCCGTTGGGCGCCATCATTTCGCCGATGTTTGTCGGCATGGTGGCCGACCGGTACTTCGCCAGCGAACAACTCCTGGCGGCGCTCCACCTGGTGGGGGCGGCGCTGCTGATCTGGATGGCGTACATCCACAAGCCGGTGCTGTTCTTCTGGGTGGCCCTGGGCTACGCCTTGGTCTACACGCCGACCATGGCCTTATCGAACTCGGTGGTCTTTGCCAATGTGCCGACGTCGCTGGATTTTCCCGAGATCCGGGTGATGGGCACGATCGGGTGGATCGTGGCCGGGCTGATGCTCCGCTTGTTCATTAAGCCGGGCCAGCAGGTCAACAACAGTCCGCTGCTGCTGGGGGCGGCGTTGTCGGTGGCCCTGGGAGGCTATTCCTTCTTCCTGCCGCACACCCCTCCTCCGGCCAGCGGCAGCGGTGCCCAGGCCAAGGCGATCATGGGCGTGCATCTCAAGGTCAAGGAGCCAGGCAGCGGCTACACATCCAGCCCGACCATTACCATCACCGGCGGCGGCGGCAGCGGCGCTGCGGCCAGCGCGGAAGTCGAGAACGGCCGAATCAGCAAGATCACGGTGACCGATCCCGGCCGCGATTACACGTCGCCTCCCAACGTGGTCGTCTCGGGCGGCGGCGGCGCCGGCGGCATAATCGACGCGAGTTTGCAGATCGTCGCCGTCGAAGTCGTCTCCCCCGGCGCGGGTTATCGGGCCAAGCGGATCATCGATGTCATCAGCGAAAAAGGAAGCGGCGCCGCCTTGGAAGCCGAACTAGACCCCCAAACCGGGGCCGTGCTGGCCGTCACGATCGGCAAGGACCGCCAAACCGGCGCGCCGTTAGGGGGATCCGGTTACGAGGCGCCGCCGACGTTGCGCTTTCGGCAGCCGGGCATCCCCTTTGTCGACGCCCTGGAGCTGCTCAGCACGGCGTCGGGCGCCGTCTTTTTCGGCGTCTCGTTCCTCATCACCATCGCCCTGGCGTTTTACTACGCCTTCACGGCCCTGTATTTCGAGCAAGGCTTAAAGGTCAAGCCCGAGAACATCGGCCCGCTGATGACGATTGGCCAATGGGTCGAGATCATTTTTATGCTGACGCTCGCCTGGTTCGTCCGCGAATGGGGCATGCGCAATGTGCTCATCATCGGCATGGCAGCCTGGGGCGTCCGCTATGCCATTTTCGCCGCGATGCCGCCCTTGGGCATCGCCATCCTCGGCATCGCGCTGCACGGCATTTGCTTCGACTTCTTTCTCGCGGCCGGCATGATGCACACCAACGACATCGCCAAACCCGAAATCCGGGCCAGCGCTCAGTCGCTCTTCGGCGTGCTGACGTATGGTTTGGGAATGTACGTCGGCACCGAGTTGGCCGGTTGGCTCAACCAATACTACACCCGCGAGGTCGCCGACCCGGCGACCGGGACCGTCAGCAAGGTCACGGACTGGCGCAGTTTCTGGACGGTGCCGTGCGTCGGCGCCTTGGTTTGCCTGGGATTGTTCGTCGTGTTCTTTTAGACGGCGACGGCGCGCTCGCTCACTCGACGTAGACAAACTCGTTGAGGCACAAAAGCACTTGACAGAAGTCGGCCAAGGCCCTGGCGCGGCGGTCGCCGGCGGCGTAGCTTTCCGTTTGCTGGTGGATGAAGGCCAAGGCATCGGCCAGTTCGTCGGCCGAGGCCGGCCGAGCGAGGGTGATGCGGTAGGCCGCCTGCACGGCGTCGGGTAAGGGAGCCTGGCCCAGTCGCGCCGCCAAGCCGTGGGCCGCCTCGCGCACGCGCGGGTTATTGAGCAGATGCAACGCTTGCGGGGCGATCGTGGTCGTGGGACGTTCGGCGATGCCGGTCAGGGCTTCGGGGGCATCGAAGATAATCATCATGGGTACCAGCTTGCTGCGCTTGACGGTGAAGTAAATGCTGCGCCGTTTGCTGGCTTCGTCGAGCGTGCCGGGTCCGAACATGGTGCGGTCGAGCTGGCCGCTGACGGCGAGGATGCTGTCGCGGATGATTTCCGCTTCGAGCCGGCGCGTAGGATGGCGCCACACCAGTTTGTTGTCGCGGTCGATCTTGGCTTTCGTCTCGTCGTAGGCCGAACTTTGCTGATAAGCGGCGCTGGTCATCATCAGACGATGCAGGTGCTTGAGCCGCCAGCCGTTCTCGACCAACTGGCGCGCCAGCCAGTCGAGCAGTTCGGGATGGGTCGGTTTTTCGCCGCGGGTGCCGAAGTCGCTGGGAGTCGCGACCAGTCCGCGGCCGAAGTGATGCTGCCACAGGCGGTTGACGATCACCCGGGCGAGGAGGGCGCCGGCGCCGTGGTCAACGTCGGTCAGCCATTCGGCCAAGGCGCGGCGGCGGTACGACGTGCGCCAGCCTGGAGGGGGCGGCGTCTGCCAGCGGTGTTGCGCCTCGGGGCCGGGCATCAGGACTTGCAAGAAACTCTGCGTGGCCACGCCCTCCTTGTTGGCCGGATCACCGCGCCGCAAAAAGTGCGTCTCCGGCAGAAAATCCTCCCCTTGCGAGTGCAAGCGCACCGGCGGCAGCCCTTCGGTGGCGATCAGCACTTTCGGCGGCGTGGGTGCTTTCTTGGCGTGTTCCTTGACCGCTTGGTCGAGCTTTT
>JANWVS010000112.1 GCA_025056835.1 Gemmataceae bacterium
TGGATCAGGCCCACCGGCACCTTCAAAGCGGCGTGCAGGTCGCGGCCGAAAAAGTACGCCGTGCCCGAAAACTGTTGCAGAGTTTCCGGGTTGGCGTCGGTCCACTTGGCCTTGATGTCGTCGATCGGCTGGGCTTGCGGGACGCGCGGCACCTGGAACAGCCGCAGCGTCTTCGTCGGGGGCGACTCCTTGGCAATCTTCTGATCGGTCGGCCCGCAGCGGAAGATTTCCCATTGCATGTTCGACTGGCCGGAGCAGACCCAAACTTCGCCGACGTACACGTTCTCGTATTTCAACTCATTGGTGCCGGTGATCGTCATTGTCAAGGGGCCGCCGGCCGGTCCGGACGGCAGCGTCACCTTCCAGCGGCCGTGGTCGTCGGCCGTGGTCGTCGCGGTCTTGCCGCGGAAGACGACCGTCACCTTTTCTCCTTTGTTGGCGGTACCCCAGAGGTTCACGTCCATCTGCTGTTGCAGCACCATGCCATCGGTACACAAGGCGTGCGGCTTGACGTCGGCGCGAGCCGGCAGCGGCACCGCCCAGGTGAGTACAAGCAACCACGCGAAGCGGCGGTCCATGGTCGAGTCTCCTGTAGAGGGGTGGGAGGCACGGGGACATTGTAGCAGGTTGTCTCACCGGCGGCGGCTCACCGACCACGGGGGCGGCGGCCGGGCGGCGTGTTGGCCCGGTCCCGGACGGTTCGACGGCCCCGGCGTCCCTACAACATCCCCATGCCGAACCTCGCCGTCTCCTTGGGCCGCCTCCGCTTGAAGAATCCGATCCTGGTAGCGTCGGGGACGTTCGGTTACGCTCGCGAGATGGCCGGGCTGGTCGATTTCGCCAAGCTCGGCGGCATCATCCCCAAAACGGTCACGGCCCAGCCGCGCCTGGGCAATCCGCCGCCGCGGACGGTCGAGACCCCGTGCGGGCTGCTCAACGCCATCGGCCTGGACAACGACGGCCTCGACCATTTCCTTACCCAGCACCTGCCGTATTTGAGGACTCTGCCGACCGCCATTATCGCCAATATCGCCGGCAAGACCATCGACGAGTTCGTGGCCATGGCCGAGCGAATCGGCCGGGAGCCGGGATTGGCCGGGCTGGAGTTGAACCTGTCGTGCCCCAACGTCGCCGGCGGCATCGACTTCGCCACGGATCCGGAGGTGACGCGGCGGGTGGTCGCGGGGGTACGCCGGGTCTGTCCCTTGCCGGTGATCGCCAAGCTGACCCCCAACGTCACGCGGATCGTGCCGATCGCCCAAGCCGCGGCCGACGGCGGGGCCGATGCCGTTTCCCTGGTGAACACGTTCGTCGGCATGGCCATCGACTGGCGGCGGCGCCGGCCGGTCCTCGGCAACGTCACCGGCGGTCTGTCCGGTCCGGCGATCAAGCCGCTGGCCCTGCACCTGGTCTGGCAGGTGGCCGCGAACGTCCGTGTGCCGGTCATCGGCATCGGCGGAATCGCCACGATCGACGACGTCATGGAATTCCTGGTCGCCGGGGCCACGGCGGTGCAGATCGGCACGGCCAATTTCTACAACCCCCAGGGAGCGGCCAACCTGGCGGAGCAAGTGGCCGCGGCCCTTGCCGCGCTCGGCGCCGCCAACGTCGCCGAGGTTGTCGGCTCCTTACGCACCTGACGAAGCGCGGCGTCGCTTGGCCGCGCCAGGGCGGACATCTCCTGGATTTTCCCGCGTCGATTCGCTACCATCGAAATAAGCCCCCGAAGACGAGGATTGTAGTGATGCGTCGTGAGACAGGCTTGGGCGGCGTGACGCGGCGCGGCTTCTTGCTGGGCGCCGGCGCCGGGCTGGCTGTCGGCGGGCCGCTGGGCTGGCTGGGCCTGCGCGGCTGGCAAGCGCTGGGACCGTTCACCGGCCGGACGAGCGAGCAACCGCAAGCTCCGTTGGGGATGCCGGGGCCGTTTCCCGGTCGCGTGGTGGAAACGCGCCATCCGGCGGTGATCGACCCGGCCGACCGCATCGATCCCGCGATCGTGCGGCGGATGATGGACCGCGGCATGTGTGCCCTGACGGGGTCCGACGACGTTCGCATGGCCTGGCGACGCTTTTTCGAACCGGGCGACGTGGTGGGCATCAAGGTCAATCCGGTCGGTCGGGCGCCGCTGCCGGGCGAAGGGGGCCGGCTTGCCGGGGCCCGCGGGGTCATTTCGTCGCCGGCGGTGATCGTGGAAATCGTGCGGGCCTTGCTCGACCATTGCGGCTTGCGCCGCCGCGACATCATTGTCTTCGAGCGCTATGCCAACGAATTCCGCGATGCCGGCTACGCCCGGCTCATGACCTGCCGCGACCTCGACGGTTGCCGCTGGTATGCTTCGGCCTGGGGCTACGACGACGCCCAGCTGGCCATCGACGGGCAGCACAGCCGTTACGGCCGCGATCCCCACGTCGTCGGCTACGACCCCGATCAATTTGTGACCATGGGGTTCGCGGCGCCGGAACACACGCCCCGCGACGCCGACGGGCGCCGCCGCTTTCACCCCCGCGACGACCGCATCCAACGCTCGCACCTGTCGATCATCGTGTCGCGGCTGTGCAACAAGATCATCACGGTTCCGAATCTCAAGGACCACAAGTCGGCCGGCATCACGATCGCCCTGAAGAACATGTCGCACGGGATGAACAACAACGTGGCCCGGAGCCACATCGCCGGCCTGTACCGCCTCGGCGGCAGCATGAGCGGGCCGAATCAGTGCAACACCTTTATCCCGACCGCGGTCAACCAAACGCCCTTGCGGCACAAGGCGGTGTTGCACATTTGCGACGGCATCATCGGCGTCTACGAGGGCGGCCCCGGCTGCTGGAACCCCACCTGGGGAACCTGGCAGCGCAAGTCGCTCTTCTTCGCGACCGATCCGGTGGCCCTCGACCACGTCGGCTGGGACATCATCGACGCCAAGCGGGCCGAGTTGGGCTGGGCGCCGGTCGGGCACATGGGCCTGGTGCAGCAAGGGCCGCAACTGCGGGGCACGCCGGGCATGGCCGCGATGACGGTCGGGTGTCAATCATCGGCCGCCGCGGCGGCCGTCGTGCTCGACCATCAGGGCCGCGCCCGCTGGCTCAGCGAGCCGTTTGACCGCCGACAGCCCGAGCACGTGGCCCTGGCGGGGCTGGTGGGCCTGGGCGTCTTCGACGCCGCCCAGATCGAACACCGGGTCATCGAACTGCGCTGAAGGGCGGCGCCCGCGGTCGACAACAAGCCAAGGGAGATTGCGGCGTGGTGCTGCGATTCGACGGAGAACGAACCTTGCCCCTGCCGCCGGCGCAGCTGTGGCCCCGGCTGCGCGATGCGGCGTTCCTGGTGCGCTGCATTCCCGAAGCGGAAGTTCTCGGACAACCGACGCGCGATCAGGCCCAGTGTCGCGTGCGCCCCGGTTTCTCGTTCGTCCGCGGCCACCTGGACGTGACCGTGACTGTCCTGGACAGCGCGGAACCGGCGTCGGTCCGGTTTTCGCTCTTCAGCAAAGGGGTGGGCAGCAGCGCCGAGGTGGAAGCGGCGCTGACGCTGCTGGACCACGACGGCCGCACCCGCGTCTGCTGGACCGCCGCGATCAAAAGCTTGGGCGGGCTTCTGAAGCTGACGCCCAGCGGCCTGATTCGCGGGGCCGCCCAGAAGGTGATCGACGACATCTGGCACGGCGTCGAAGCGCGCCTGGCGACGTAGGGTGATTCTTTCGGAGGAAACAACCCTGCGGCCCGTGCGGGGCCTGGGGTTGGAGCGGTGCGCCGCGGTGCAGCGCCGGGCGAGTGGTCCTTGGTTGGGATGAGACTTCGATGAGACGCTGGATTGCGAGCACCTTGGTTATCGTTATCGTTGCGCCTGCCGCGGCCGCCGCCGCCCAGCCGCCCGCCCCGACCTATTGGCAGGACATTCGCCCGGTGTTCCGCAAGCATTGCACGGTTTGCCATAGCGCCCGGAACGTCGCCGAGCTTGACCTGTCCGGCGGCTTGGCGCTGGACAGCTATGCGGCGACGATGAAAGGTTCGCGGCAAGCGGTGGTGCGCTCCGGCCCGGCGGAGGACAGTCTGCTCTTCCGGCTGCTCGTGACCGACAACGTCAAGCGGCGCATGCCGCTCGATGCGCCGCCCCTGCCGAAGGAAACGATCGACCTGATTCGCCGCTGGATCGAGGCTGGGGCCAAGGAAGGAGAGCGAATCGAGGCAGCGGTCGAGCCGACGGCAACGGCGACGTCGGCCCCGGCGCGGAAGTTGGACGTGGTGTTTCCAACCGCCGCGGTCCCCCCGGCTGAGTTGCTCGGCAAGACGCCGCCCGGCAAGCTCGAGGTGGTGCTGAAAATTGGTCCGCTGGCCCCGGTCGCCGCCGTCGCTTTCAGTCCCGAGGGGCGGCTGCTGGCCGCGGGCAGTTATGGGCAAGTTGCGATCTGGGACCTCGAAGTCGGCCGGCCGGTGCGGCTGCTGCGGAACGTCCTGGGCGCGGTCCACGACGTGAAATTCAGTCCCGATGGGAAGACGTTGGCCGTCGCAGGGGGACAACCGGCGGGCAAGGGTGAAGTCCGCCTTTTCTCGCCGGACGACGGGAAGTTGCGCGGCGTCTTGCGGGGCCACGACGACGTGGTCTTCGCCGCGGCGTTCAGTCCCGACGGGGCCCGGCTCGCGACCGCCAGCTTCGACCACACCCTCGCCCTGTGGCACGTCGCGGACTTGACGAAGATCAGGGACTTCAAGGTCCACTCCGATTTCGTCTACGCCATCGCTTTCGCGCCCGACGGCAAGCACGTCGTCTCCGCCAGCAAGGACCGCACGGTGCAGATGACCGAGCTGGCGACGGGTAAGTCGATTTTCACCTTCAGCGGCATGGAACAAGACGTCCTGGCGGTGGCGATCAGTCCGGACGGCAAAAGCGTCGTCTCCTCGGGCTTCGAGGCGGGAATCTATTGGTGGAACCCGCAGACCGGCGAGCGCGTTCGCGTGCAAGGCGGCCACGGGGTGGCCGTCCACGAGTTGGTCTTCAGCAAAGACGGCAAGAAGCTGGTCTCCGCGGGGGCCGACCGCACCGTGCGCACCTGGGACGGCGCCAGCGGCGCCCCGGGAAAAGTGATGAACGTCGGCTCGGTCGCCTACGCTGCCGCGATCAGTCCCAACCACAAGCTGATCGCCGTCGGCTGCTTCGACGGCGCCGCCCGCGTGTTCGACGAGGCGAGCGGCCGACTGCTGGCCACCCTGGTCGCCTTGCCCGGCAGCGGCGACGCCGTCGACTGGTTGGCCGTCACTCCCGAAGGCCACGCCACGGCCAGCGACGCGCTGGTCTCGCTGTCGCGGCTCCGGGTCGGCGGGCGGGAAGTGGCCGGTCCGGCGCTGTGGCCGGCGCTGCGGAGCGGCGCGGCCGTGGCGCGGGCGCTGCGGGGCGAGAGCGTCGAAGCCGTGAAGTTCGCCAAGTGACTTGGCGGTGTCGGTCGGCCTGCGCCGCTACCCCCGCGCCGTTCGGAACCGTACAATACTGTAACCCCCGGTTCGCCCCGGCGTCTTCGTGAAGGAGAATCGGCATGACGTCTCAGGTCGCAGGGCTGGGCCGCTCCTTACGCCGCGCGTGGGGCGGCTGGCTCGGCTGGTCGTTGGCATGGCTGTTGTTGACGGGGCTGACGCTCGGCTGCGGCGGCGAACCAGGCGGCAACGACACCGAGCCGGTGGCCCTCGCCGGCGATAAACCGGCCAAGAAACGTTTCCCCGCTCCCAGCCTCGACGGCGGCACCGATTGGATCAACGTCGCCGCCCCCCTGTCGTTGGAAGACCTCCGCGGCCGCATCGTCCTGCTCGACTTCTGGACCCTCTGCTGCATCAACTGCATCCACACCTTGCCCGACCTCGCCAAGTTGGAAGCCAAGTACCCCGGCATCCTCGTGGTGCTGGGGATCCACACCCCGAAGTTCGACAACGAAAAGCTGACCACGAGCATCCAAAAAGCCGTGCTCCGCTATGAGATCAAGCATCCGGTCGTCAACGATGCCAACATGCGCATCTGGCGGCGCTACGGCGTGCGCTCCTGGCCGACCTTGGTGCTGATCGATCCGGAAGGCAATTATTACGGTCAGATTTCGGGCGAGGGGGCCTACGACGTGCTCGACCAGCATATCGAGAAACTCGCCAAGGAATATCGGGCCAAGAAGCTGCTCAAGGAAGAGCCGATCAACTTCGCCCTCATCAAGGAAAAAGAAGTCACGCCGTTGTACTTCCCGGGCAAGGTCCTGGCCGACGCCGCCTCCGACCGTTTGTTCATTGCCGACAGCACCAACCATCGCATCGTCATCACCACGCTGCAAGGCAAGAAAGTGGCCATCGCCGGCGACGGCATCGAAGGCAACAAGGACGGACCGTTTGCCGAAGCCCGTTTCGCCGACCCGCAAGGGATGACGCTCGACGGCGACACGCTGTATGTCGCCGACCGGAAGAACCACCAGTTGCGGGCCTTGAACCTCAAGACCCAGACGGTCGCCACCGTGGCTGGCACCGGCGAGCAAGACCGCGAAAGCCGGTTCAACGGCGGCCCGGCGCTCAAAGTCGGGCTGAACAGTCCGTGGGACCTGCTCCTGCACGGCGGTAAAATCTACATCGCCATGGCCGGCCATCATCAAATCTGGACCTACGACCCGGTCCGCCAACGCGTCGATCCCTTTGCCGGCAACGGCCGGGAAGACCTCGAAGACGGACCGCTGCCGCAATCGTCGTTCGCCCAACCCAGCGGGCTGGCCAGCGACGGCAAATACCTGTTTGTCGCCGATAGCGAGATTTCGGCCATCCGGGCCGTGCCGCTGGACGGCAAGGGAGAAGTCAAGACCATCGTCGGCGAGGGCCTCTTCGAGTTCGGCGATGTTGATGGCAAGGGGCGGAAAGTGCGACTCCAGCACGCCTTGGGCGT
>JANWVS010000113.1 GCA_025056835.1 Gemmataceae bacterium
GGCACGCCTCCAGCGCCGCGAACCCTTTGTTCTTATCGACGTCCGCGAGGACCACGAGTGGGCCAAAGGCCACATTCCCGGCGCCATCCATCTGGGCAAGGGAATCATCGAACGCGACATTGAAGCCCGGGTTCCCGATCCGACCACGCCCTTGGTGCTGTACTGCGGCGGAGGCTACCGATCCGCCCTCGCGGCCGACAACCTTCAGAAAATGGGCTACGTCAACGTGCTTTCCATGGACGGCGGTTGGCGCGCTTGGAAAGAACTGGGCCTGCCGACGGTCGTCGACGAAGCTACGGCGTAATCGTGACGATCTTGCCTTGGGTCACACCGCTGTTGGACCGGACGCGGATGACGTGCTTGCCGGGTTGGAGGACACGAGCCTTCCACGTGACCATGGCGTTGCCGCTGTCGTCGGGCGAGCCTACCGGCTGCAACTCGCGTCCTTCGATCAACTCCATGCCCGGCGGCAGTTCCAGGCAAAGATATTGTCCGGGACCGACATCTTGCACCTGCGCCGCGATGGTAAACGATTTACCGGGCTCGAAAGAGCCACTCAAAGCTAAGGTGAAATGGCCGTCCTCATCGACGTTGCCGCAAAGGCCCTGACCATAGCCATAAGCGAGGCTGCGCCGTTTGCCGGGAGCGATGGGCTTGGGGTCCCAATAGAAACCGTAAGCGGAATCGCCCATGGCCTGCATGACCTGCATGTTCCAGCCATCGCCGAAGGCGCCGCCGAGGTTTGTCATGACGACGCGATTGGGGCGTTCAAAAGCCCAGCCGAGGTTGTAGGAGAAGTGGGCGACGAAACCGGGATTGTTGAGATCGGGGCGCTGAAGGACTTGCACGTAGTCGGGCACGTCTTTATCGCGTAGTTCCACGCCGTCCAGCACCTGCTTGGGCCGATTCGGGGCGGCGAAAAGAGCGCCGTCGTTGTCGACGATGTACATGTCCATCCAGACGCGGACGCCGACCTCGTGTGGTTGACTGTCCTTGTTGTCGATCAGATAACGCACCAATACGGCGTCGAGGCGGCGCTTGTCGCCTGCCTTGGGCGGCTTGGTGGCCACGACTTCGACCAACTGGGTGATCTCGACTTTGTTGATTTCGTAGACCGACATGAATCCCCTTCGGGCTGGCCTGCCGGGCTGCCGGGGCAAGGGCTGGTTCTGACCGAGGACGCGACCGAAGGCGCCGGGTTGGAGCACCCGGCCGTCGAACTTGAGTGCCGTCTGAATGGCTCCCAAGTGCAGCATCTTGCCGTTGACGCGCACATTGATCATCAGGTTCCCCATGCTGGAGACTTGCGCGTGAGGGTAGGGATCCAAGGGGATGCCCGATTCGGTCACGACCGGCTTTTCGTCTTCGACCGCAACTTTAACTTTGGGTTTTGTGGCTGGTGTCTGCGATGGAGCCGTCTGGCTCAATACCAAAAACAGGCCCACCGCCGTCGCCGGAACGAAAAGCCGCTCCCAACGTCCAGACCGCACTAGCCGATGTGGCAACATGACCGCAATCCGTGAGACAGGCCAACCAGAGAATGGCGCAGCGCCGATCGCCTTGTCGCCTCTTGGCTAAAGTAGCTGGCTGCTCCCGGTCGCGGCAAGACACCGCCCGAAAACCGCTCACGGCAATTCCGTGAAGTTCTTCTTACCTGACAGGAGAGCGTCGATAAAGAAGCCGAGCCATCGTTCAGCATTGGGCTGGGCAGCGCCCCACGGTTCTCCGTCGCCGATCATTTGACCAACGATCTGATCAAACAAGCCCGCCGGCCCCGGCGGAGCATCGTTGAAGTCCGGTTCGGTTATCCCTTGGATCGGGGCGACCGGGAAAGCAAAGGCGAAATCATTCGCCACGTTTAGCTTGCGCACGCCGTTGGTGATAATCAAGCCGCTATCGCCGGTCCCGGCCTTGATTCGGCCGAAATTCCTGGTCGGCGCCGCCACACCGCCGAGCGTGCCCTTGACGAGCAACGCACCGACGTCGGCGTTACTGGTGAAGCCGCCCAAATCGCCATCGATCTTGATTTCGCCCACCCGCGCGCTACCGCGCCGCAGCTGCTGACCGTGGACAGTCACGGCCCCGACTTGGGCGTGGCCTTTCGTTTGCACTCGCAACGTGCCGCCCTTGACTTGGTCAAGCACGATGGAGGCAATGTCGCTGCCGTCGGCTTGGGATCCGGTGAAGGTCACTGTCGCGATGCCTTTGCCGCCCTTCCACGAGATCTTTACCCGGTCGCCGCCAGCATCGGTGAACGTGAACGATTCACCAGGCTTGAGGGTATGAACGAATGGGGGGTCACGGTCCTGGGCGAAAGCGGCGGTGACAAACTCCGGATGAGCGCCGCCGCTGACCAAGACGGCGAGGCGATAGCGAAGCAAACCGGTTGGAGCGGCGTTGTTGACCGTGACGACTGCATAATAGGTTCCGTCGTCGTCCGCTTGGAACGAAACCCGTGCCAAACCGGTCCCGAGATCGGTCGCGGTGCCAACGACGTTGCCGGCCGCATCCAGTATCGTGACGCTGACTGGGGCGATTTGCAGTCGGGCCAGTACGGGGCGGCCCGGGTTGCCGCCGTGGTCAAAGCCCAAGCTGTCGAGTGTCACGTTGACCTGTTCGCCCGCGCGGACGTCGAAGCGATAGACATCGACGTCGCCCTGTTCGCCGCCAGCAATGCCGAGCGCGGAGCCGGTGCGGAAGGACCGTGTCGCCGGTCCGAAGCACCGATCAAACAGCGGCAAGAGGTCGGCTTGATCCAAGGTATCATTGGGTTCGGTTTCGTCTGGGCCTTGCGTCGGCGTTGGCAAGGGGGTCGCCGTGATCGTCAGATGATAATCGGTTTTCGCCGCGGCGTCGGAGACGGACTCCGAGTCGATGCGGACGAAGAACGTGCCGGCCGCCGTCGTGCTCCACGTCACCGAAGGCCACAGTCCCAAGCCGACAGCCAATTGATTGTGGTCGGCATCATACAATGTGATGCGGCCGCCATGCTCTGCCAGCGGGCCCGCCAGGTCGAGACGCAGGGTACTGGGAGCTGGGACGTAGAACGTGAAGTAATCGACATCGGCGAAAGGCCCTGCGGTGGCGCTGCCATTCAAGTCGCCGTTGGCATGGCCGATACTGAACTTCGGCAAGCGCTGCCCAAACCAGCCACAACCCGGACCGATCAACTCGGTCGCCGCGCCGGGATCCAAGATCGGCCCCACCGCTGCGAAGGTCGCCGCCAACGGATAGACCAACTCAGGCAGTCGAACCAGTTCGACGGGATTGGCTGAGTCGAAGTCGTTGTTTGGCTCTTTTTCACGGAATGGGTCGGTCGTCAAATAGACTTCGATCCAGTAATAGCCGGTGGCTGCGCCATCCAACCCTGGAGAGACACGCACGTAGAAAGTTCCGCCGCCCTGAGTGAAGTAATCGATTGCGGCCGTGATCCAAGCGAAGTCATCGTCTCCGACCGCGGCATTTTGGGCGACGGCGAGTACGTTGCCATCGGCGTCGAGCAGTTCTACGACCGCCCCAGCTGTGACTGCATCGCCTTGGATGCTGACGGTAATTATCCGGTTCGCACCGGATTCGAAGCGGAAGCAATCGACGTCGATACCGCCGTCGCGTGGGTCGAGATTGCCGTTGATGTTCCCCGACTCGACGAAATGCTGCCAAGGCCACGGCGGAGCGAAAAAGCCGGCCTCGTCGGCGGGCACCATCACTCCCATCAGCCAAAACAGCGGCGTGCTCGTAATCTCAATCGGATTGGCATCTGCCAAGGTGTCGTTCGGTTCGTGCTCGTTGTACGGATCGGGGGCCACCTGGATCGTCAGGCAGTAGCCTGTCTCGCCATCGTCATTCGCGTCGCCGCCGGGTCCGACTTGGACGTAAAATACGCCGCCGGCTGAAGAGTAATAGTCAAAACTGACGCCGGCCCAGCGGTCTTCGGCCCCAGCTTCCGGAGTGGACTGAGCGACGACGTTGCCGGCGGCATCGAGCAAGCGCACTTCCACGCCGTCGAGCACTGCGGCGCCGGTCAGCGTAATCGAAATCAGCCGAGCCGGCTCGGCCGCGAACGTGAAGAAATCGACGTCGGGCACAGTCGTTGCCGAGGGGTGCAGGTTTCCTTGGACCGTTCCCACCAAGGGCGGCACAAAGCCTGGGTCTATCCACGGTCCGGGGAAGATGGTCGCACTCAAATCTCCTTCACCGACGTCGCCATCGGCGTCCATGATCCAGAACACCGGTTCTTCCACCAAGGCCACGGCATTGGCTTGGTCTATGGAGTCGTTTGGGTCTTGTTAGCAAGGGTCCGCGGGATCGCCGGGGAGGCCTGGAATCGGCGGCCCGAGAAGAATCGGCTCGACAACCGGGAAGTCGATACTGGGCGTCAGACGATCTTCCAGCAGCTCCAACAGCGGCTTACGCTTCATCGCGGACCTCATTCCCGCAAGGCGGACCGATTATCAACTATCGGCCGCCGGGATGATCGAGTTGAACAACAATGTTACCCATATCGTCGCCTGAATTGTCAATCAAGAGCAGTCGAAAGAAATTACCCAGATCGCCAAACGTCTGTGCCCTTCGATTGTGGTGCAAGTGGTTATTTTGCGAACGAGCCGGACCGGTTGACGGCCGACGCGACAGGAGGTACGGCACAATCGAACAGCCCTGCAAACCTCACGCCGGGCAACCGGCTTCGAGATAGCTTTGGAGCAAAAGCTGGGCTGCCACCTTGTCGCGCCGCTGCTTGCGCTGTTCATGGGTGAGGCCGGCCTTCCAAAGTTCGGACTCCGCAAAGCGCGTCGTAAACCGCTCATCGAAATACGTCACCGGTACTCCCGTCCAGGCTCGCAGCAAGTCCCCGAATTGCCGGGCCGCACGTGCTTGCACGCCTTCGCGGCCATCGGTGCGCAGCGGCAAGCCGACCACTACCAGGCCGACCTCCTCTTGCTCCATCAATCGGCGAAAGAAAGCCGCGTCGCGTTCGGCATCCTGTCGGCGGTAAACCGCCAAGGGCGACGCCAAGCGGCGCTCAGGATCGCTGATGGCCAATCCGATGCGGACCGTGCCGGGATCGACGGCCAATATGCGTCTGCGGTCGGCCATGACTCTGCCTTCAGTATTGCCGGGTGAGAACGAATTCCATCAACGCCGCGAGGGGCGTAGCCGCTTCGCCCAACGGCGTCACCTGGAGCAGCGCCTCTCGTGCCAGTTGCGCCGCGCGCCGCCGACTTTCTTCAACCCCGACCAAACTCGGATAGGTCAGCTTGCCGCGGGCGGCATCTTTGCCCGTGCGCTTGCCGATCTGGGCTGCCGTGCGCTCCACGTCGAGCAGGTCGTCGGTGATTTGAAATGCCAGTCCCAACGAGCGTCCGTAGACATCCAGACGCTCTAACAAGGCATGGTCCGGTCCTTCGACTCGCTCTCCCTGTGCCGCCCAAACGCCCAAGCCGAGACACGCGCGGAACAACGCCCCCGTCTTCAGACGATGAATCTGCTCCAAGGCTGCCAGCGTTCGCGGTTGCGGCGTGCGGGGAAAATACGACTTCTCTCGGTCGCCGCCGGTCTCGCCGCCGCGCTCCCACGCAAGGTCGTCGACTTGGCCGCCAACCATTCCTGCCGCCCCGGCCCCGCGCGCCAGTACCAACGTGCAGCCCGCCGCCGTCCGTGGCGGATACGCCCGGGCCAGCACTTCGAATGCCAGCGTCAGCAGGGCGTCCCCGGTCAGGATCGCCAGCGCCTCCCCAAATTTCTTGTGACAGGTGGGCAGACCGCGACGAAGGTCGTCGTCGTCCATGGCCGGCAAGTCGTCGTGGATAAGCGAATAAGCATGGACCATTTCCACGGCGCAGGCCGCTGGCAGCGCTGCCTCGTCGTTTCCTCCTGCGGCCTGGGCCGCCATCAACACCAGCATCGGCCGCAAGCGTTTACCCGGCGCGAGCAGGCTATAGCGCATCGCTTCGAGTAGAACGGCGGGGACCTCGGCGCGGTCGCTTAAATAGGCCGCCAATTGCGCATCGACCAGCGGTTGCCGCGCCGCCAGGTAACCAGGTAAGTCAAACGCCACGTTCCGTTCCGACGAATCAACAACCTCGACGGGACTACTTCCGGACGGATCATTGCGGGCCGCGTTGTTCCATGGCGGCCGTGTGCTCAAACGGTCGCGTCAACGGATTGCCTTGCTCGTCAACGCCGATCAACTCCTGGATCCTCAGCTCGGCGTGGCGCAACTGACCGTAACATTGCTTCAGCAGCGCGACGCCGGTCTCATACCGGGCCAACGACTCCTCCAGACCGATTTTACCCTCTTCGAGTTCGCGAACGATGCGGTCCAACTCCGCCAGGGCTTGTTCAAAGGTCAGCGGTTCCGGCGGCGTGGTGCTCATAAGAGAACGGCGCTTGCCAACGAGCGTATCGCTGCCATGATATGGCTTGCCCGCTCAACCGCCAAACGCCTCAACGATCACTTCCCCGCCGTTGACCGTGAGCAACTCCCGGCGATTGTGGTGGACATAGTACAACCGCCGCTGTTCGATGCCGAAGGCCCGGAGGATCGTGGCATGCAGGTCGTTAGGATGAATCGGCCGTTCCACGGCGGTATAGCCGACCGGATCAGTGGCGCCGATGACTTGGCCGCCGCGAATCCCTCCGCCGGCCAGCCACATCGAATAGCCGGAGGGTGAATGATCGCGGCCGGGACTGGGACTGCCGGGGTTCTCGGCGGTCGGGGTGCGGCCGAACTCACCGCCCCAAACGACGAGCGTCTGTTCCAGCAAACCGCGGCGCTTCAAGTCGGTCAACAAGCCAGCGATGGGACGGTCAACTTTGCGGGCTTGCGGCTCGTGATTCCTCCGCAAATCACCGTGGGCGTCCCAGCCGCGATGGAAGATCTGCACAAAGCGTACG
>JANWVS010000114.1 GCA_025056835.1 Gemmataceae bacterium
GGCCGTGGTGGCTGTGCTATTGTTGTTTGCCGCGTTCTTTTCGGCGGTGCTTTTGTGCATCACGAGTTTCGCCCGGAGTTTCAAAGAAGCCCAGGCGTACTTGATCCCGCTGATGTTGGCTTCGCTGGGACCGGGTCTGGCAGGGATGTTGCCGGGTCTGCGCCTGAGCGATTGGGCTGCGGCCCCACTACTCAACGTTGTGTTGCTGGGACGCGATCTTCTCGAACGTCGGGCGGCCTGGGGCGAGGGCCTGGTGGTGGTGATTTCGACGTTGCTCTATGCGTCGGCGGCTGTCGCCGTGGCAGCCCGCACCTTCGGCTCGGAAAGTGTTTTGTACCACGACCAAACGGGCTGGGCCGACCTGTTACGCCGTTCGACGATGAAACGCGCCTACCCGACGATCACGGCGGCCTTATGGTCGCTGGTCCTGATCATTCCCGTCAATTTTCTCTGCCAAGGCAGTATGATGTTGTTGGTCCACGGCGGATTTCTCGAAGCGCAAACTCTGGTGTTCTTTGGACCACTCCAAGCGGCGGTGCTCTTCGCCCTCCTGCCGGCCTTTTTTGCCTGGCACGGTCGCGTTGCCATCGCCACGGGATTCGGATGCCGCGCGGCCCCGGTGTTAGTGTGGTTGGGCGCGACGGCGCTCGGGATGGGGCTTTGGCCCGTGGTGCTCGCCGCCTTGCGAAGTTGGCAGCCGCCCGTGGAGGGAAGCCAATGGCGCGTCTATGCCGAGACGGTTGCTGCTCTGCGTCACCTACCTGTGGTGGGGCGGGTAGCCTTGGTGGCAGTCGCAGCAGTACTGGAGGAATGGTTCTTCCGCGGTTGGCTCTACGGGGCACTGCGACAGCGCCTGGCGGCGTCGGCAACCATTGTGACGACGGCCCTCCTTTTTGGTGCCGCTCATTTCTTGCTGAGGCCCGAACTGGGACTCCAACGCTTGTTGCCGAGTTTTGCTATGGGCTTGGCGCTGGGACTGGTACGGGAATGCGGCGGCAGCGTCGGCCCGGGAATGTGGCTGCACGCCTTGCACAACGGCATTCTCGTCGTGTTGCTCGGCGACAACGCCGACGACTCTGGCCATGCAGCAACTGCGTGGATCGTCATCGGCGCGGCCGTGAGTGTTATCGGCTTCGCGTTATGCTGGTGGGGGCGCCGGGCAACAGTGGAAAGAGCGCCATCGGGCACGGCGGTTTGACGTGCTGTGCGTGGCTGCAAAGCTTTCGGTCAAGCAGCGCGTTGCTGGCTGACACTGCCGGAGTCGACCTGGGGCTGATTGTTCAATTCTTTCTCGATGATCGTGAGCGGGCTTTTCTTGACTTGACGATAAATCCGCGCCACATACTCGCCGAGAATGCCGAAAAACAACCCGTTCAGACTGATCGAGATCAGATTAAGGACGACAACAGTAGCAAATCCTGGCGGCCACGAATGTCCTAGAAAGAGCCGGCCCACGACATAGGCGCCGATGAGGAGCAGTGTCGCCAAGGCAATGGCCAGGCTGCAATACGTAGCCAGGCGCAATGGAACGAACGAATGATTGAAGATGCCGTCAAGACCAAGACCGACGAGGTCCTTGAAGCGGAATTTACTCTCGCCTTCTTGCCGGGCGGCACGCTCATAAGGAACGCCAACCTGATTGAACCCCATCATCGCGATTGTACCACGCACGTAGGGCGTGGCGTCGTCAATCTTACCAAGCTCTTCGACGACCCGGCGGTCCACCAAACGAAAATCGCCCGCATCCAAAGGCAAATCGTGCTCGCTCAAGCTGCGAAGCAGACGATAGAAGCAACGGCGGATCAGAGTGATGAGCCAGCCCTCTTGGCGCTTGACGCGCACGCCGTAGACGACCTGGTTACCGGCCTCCCACAACTCAAGGAGTCGGGGAATCAGGGCCGGCGGGTCTTGAAGATCGCCGTCGAGCTGGATCACGGCGTCTCCGCGAGCATTCAAGTAACCACACAAGACCGAGCGCTGGAAACCAAAGTTGCGCGAGAAGCGAAGCACGCGGACCATCGGATCGCGCTGCGCAAGTTCTGAAAGGTAGGCAAAGGTACCATCGGTGCTGTGGTTGTCGGTGAAGAGCAATTCAAAACGATAGCGGTCAGCGAGTTCGTGCCGCAGCTGCTGTACCGCGGCATAGAGTTTCGGCAGATTCGCTTCTTCGTTGAGCACCGGCACGCACAAGGTGATGAGTTTTCGTTGATCCATGGCGGTCCCCACGATCGGTAACGGATTCGGCAGGTTTCGTGTCGCTCGGTTGCGGCTCTGCCTTACTTCGTCTGTGTTGCGACGGTGGAGTGCTGGCCGCGTTACGCTGCCACGGCGGCCAGCGCTGAGCGCCGCGCGATGGTGGTGCGGACGCCGTCACGCCAGTGCCACCGCGGCTGCCAGCCCGTGGCCTCGTGAAACCGGCGACCATCACCCACGGCCCACTGCGGCTCGTCAGGTCGCGGCGGCACGGCCCCCCAGCGCAACAAGCGCGACTCGCCGCCCCACGCCTGGCACGCCCAGTCCACCACCTCGCGCACCGATGCCGCGATCCCGGTGCAAATGTTGTAAATCGTGCCGCTCGGGCCAAGGTCGGTCGCGCTCGCCGCGGTAATAATGGCCTCGGCTGCGTCGTCGACATACAGCCAATCGCGCTGTTGCCAGCCGGGCGTCAAGTCAACGCCGCTGCCGTCGGTCAAACCGCGCAGTACCCTCGGCAGCAAGCGATGCGGCGCTTCACCCGGACCATATACGCCGAACAAACGCAGCACCGTCAAGGGAACGCTGCGCCGTGCTGCCTCGACGCGAGCCGCGAGCGTCGCCGCCAGCTTCGCTACGCCGTAGGCCGAGGACGGTTGCTGGGGCCAAGCCTCGTCCATCAGCACGCCCGCTTGTCCCGGTGCATATTCCGAATAGCTGCCGACGTGAATGAAACGTCGAATTCCCCAGGACGGTGCCACGGTGAGCAGATTCGTCGCCACGAACGCATTCCCTTCAAACAAGGTGCGCCAATCGGTTGTTGGCGCTGCGACGCCGGCCGCCGCCAGATTCACGACCACGTCCGCTCGAATTCCTGCCAGCCGCGACCGCAGCACGTCGACCGCGTATGAGGTTACTTCGATCAATTCCAGGCCGGAGACCTCAGCCAGGCGATCCCACGAGCGGCCCGCCCTCAGCACGCCCAGGACGCGCCAACCCAACTCTCTCAAGCGGCGTGCGACTGCGGCACCGATGAAGCCATTGATTCCGGCCACCACTGCACAGCCAGACTGGGACATTGCCGTATCCTCTCTTCGTAGGCGGCAATTTGCCGTTCGGTGTGGTCCCAAACCGAAGTCGGCGTCTGTTGCCAAGCACGATACCATTCCGTGGTCCAGGCCACGCGTTCCGGCATCGTCAACAGCGGCCGCCAACTGAGGCGCTCCTTGGCCTTGGTGGAGTCAAGACGAAGCAGGCGGGCTTCGTGGGGACCGCTCGGCTCGACCGCTTCCTCGAAACGGGCGCGTGGCCAGTTGACGGCGAGTAAACGGGTCAAGGTGCGCACATTGACGGCGTCCTTGGGATCGGGACCGAAATTCCAACCCGAGGCGAAAGACACATCGCCCGCGACGAGCCGTTCGCCAAGCATTAAGTAGCCAGAGAGTGGTTCGAGGACGTGTTGCCACGGCCGCACGGCGCACGGCCGCCGAATCCAGCAGGGCGCCTCGGCTAGGAGGCTCCGGATAAAATCGGGAACAAGACGGTCGGGCGCCCAATCGCCGCCGCCGATGACGTTGCCAGCCCGGGCCGAAGCGACGCGCCAAAGCGGATTGCCGAAGGATCGCTGGTAGGCCGCAGCGACCAATTCCGCACAAGCCTTGCTGGCGCTATAAGGGTCGTGTCCCCCCAGGGGATCGTCCTCGCGGTAGCCGGCTTCCTGTTCGCGATTTTCATAGCACTTGTCGCTGGTGACAACGACGACGCCGCGCACCGTCGACGAAAGGCGCGCTGCCTCAAGGACATGAACTGTGCCGAGGACATTGGTGGCGAACGTCTCCACGGGAACTTGGTAGCTCCGCCGCACCAGGGCTTGCGCTGCCAAGTGGAAGATCAACTCCGGCTCGGTCAGGGTCACAACGCGGCGAACCAGGGCTGCGTCGCAAATGTCGCCCAAGGCACACCGGAAACGTTCGAGCATGCCCGGCCAGCCGGCGCTCATGGCAGCAGTCGGCTCCAACGCTAAGCCGGTGACATGGGCGCCGAGCCGCTCCAGCCATTGCGCCAGCCAAACTCCTTTGAACCCAGTCAACCCGGTGACGAGGACGCGACGGTCACGATAGAAACTGGCCACGGTCATGCGGCAAGCTCCCTGGAGTTGCGGACTGGGCGAACGCCGGCGTCGCACCTTGCCACGGCGGGCCGCGTCCACGGGGCGGCGCCGCTGTTCCAAAGATTTTCCAGCTGTTGGCGATCGCGAACGGTGTCCATGGGCTGCCAGAAGCCGGAGTGCCGATAGGCCATGAGCTGACCGGACCGCGCCAATTGCTCCATCGGCTCGCGTTCGAGAACGCAGGAGTCGTCGGTCAAGTACGCGAAGACACCGGGTTCGAAGACGAAGAAGCCGCCATTGATCCAACCGTCGCTCGCCTGCGGTTTCTCGGCAAAATTGCGGACGCGGTCTCCTTCAAGGTCGAGACAACCGAAGCGGGCCGGCGGGCGCACCGCAGTGATCGTCGCCAGCTTGCCGTGCCCACGGTGAAAAGCGACCAGAGCGTTCAGGTCGATGTCGGCCAGGCCGTCGCCGTAAGTCACCAGGAAGGTCGCGTCGCCAATATGTCGCTGTAGCCGGCGAATACGTCCGCCGGTCATTGTGGTCAACCCCGTGTCGATGACCCAGACGTTCCAGTCGGGTACGGCAGAATGCAGGACGCGGCGCTCGCCGGTGCGTAAATTGACGTGCCAATCGGCATGCTTAATGGGATAATTGCAAAAGTAGTCCTTGATAAAGTCTCCTCGGTAGCCGCAAGCAATGATAAAATCCACGAAGCCTTGACTGGCATAAAGCTGCATGATGTGGACGAGGATCGGAATGCCGCCGATCTCGACCATGGGCTTGGGCCGGGCGATGGTTTCTTCCATGAGCCGAGTCCCGAAGCCGCCGGCCAACAAGATCGCCTTCATGGTCGCCCTCTTGGCAAAGGACCTGCGCCGCAAGCGCGCAGCGGGACAGCCATGTCCCAAGCATGGGGCAAGTTGCCGTACAGGGCGGGAATTGTCAAGATGAAGTGCGGCAGCAACACAGGGCAACGCCCGGGCCGTTCCATTGCGGCGCAAGTTGTTATTTTTCGTAAGAGTCGGGCCCATTGGCAATCGACGCCGGAGGACTGACGGCACAATCGAACAGCCCTGTCTGCGCGGCGTGCCGGGGCGGCGCCAATCTTGCGAAGTTTCGCTGGCTTCGATAAATTAAGGCAAGGCGCTGACGATCCGCCTGAGGGATATTTATGCCGCGTAAGACGCCAAAAACCGCCGTCGTCGCCTTCAAGGTCGAGGAGGAACTGGCCGACTTTCTGAATCAGTTGCCCAACAAGAGCGCGTTCATTCGCAAGGCTATTGCCGCTCAGATGAGCATGGCCTGTCCATTGTGCAACGGTTCCGGTCAGGTTAGCCGCTGGACCCATGACAATTACGCCCCCTTGTTGGCCCGCTGGATTCATCAAAAGTGCCAAGGGTGCGGTGACGACCTGACCTTACCGCGCGATCCCGGCGACCTCTCGCCGGAGCAACAATCGCGGCTCGAACAGTATTTCCACGGCGGTCCGTTGCTTTGTGATCCATGTTACGAAAAGGCCCCGGCGTGTGACGACTGCGGTTGGCACATCACCCCAGATCGCGTTGCGGAGCACCAACATGAGCACGGCCACGACCAAGCCCGTGCCCGGGCTCGCGGTGCTCCGGGCAAATGAGCGGGACCAAGCGCGGCGCTGCTGTCGCATGCCGCCGCAGATCATCGGGTGAATCATGCCTCCCTATCTTCGCTTGGGCTCACTTCCTCCCAAACGGCATATAGCCCACAGCCACGTACCGGGACATCGCGGCGAGGGGATCTATTACGAGGAAGTTGTCACGACCGCCGGCTTCGGAAGAGCTTACAGCATTTGTTACCATCTCCGGCCGCCAACGCGGGTTCGCCGCTTCGAGCACGCTCTCGTAACGCCCTTAGAGCCGGCAGTCCCGATGCCGCTACGTCATTTTCATCTCAAGACAGCGGCCCTGCCGCGTGGCGGCGATCCGATCACGGGCCGTGTGCCGCTATTGTTCAATGATGAGGTGGTACTCAGCCGCTGCCGTCCCACCGTCGGCCAAAGCGAACTCTATCGCAACGCTGCCGCGGATGAAATGATCTTTGTCCATCGCGGGAGCGGAACGCTGCTGTCCATGTTCGGCCGGCTAGCGTTCAAGCCCTTCGATTACCTCGTCGTCCCGCGCTGCACGACATACCGACTGGACTTCGACACGCCCAGCGAGGCCGATCTGCTGATCCTTGAAGCCGCGAGCACCATCAGCGTGCCGGGCAAATATCTCAACCCCGATGGCCAGATTCGCTTGGGCGCCCCGTATTGCGAGAGGGATCTCCACGGGCCCCAGGAGCTTGTGACCATCGACCGCGAGGACGATACGAGCGTCCTCATCAAACACGGCGAACGGTGGACTCGTTACATCGTGGCCCAGCACCCGTTCGACGTCGTGGGCTGGGACGGCATGGTTTATCCATTCACTTTCAACGCCGACGATTTCGAGCCGATCACCGGCACCGTGCATCAACCGCCGCCGATCCACCAGACCTTCGAGGGAAAAGGATACGTCGTTTGCACCTTCGCCCCGCGCCTGCTCGATACTCATCCCCAGGCGATCAAGGTG
>JANWVS010000115.1 GCA_025056835.1 Gemmataceae bacterium
TTCCACCAGGATGGCACATGTCTCGCCGTCGATCAATTTGGCCACCGCATCAAGATCGCCGAACGGCGCGTAACTAAACCCCGCCAAGAGCGGCTCCAGCCCTTGGTGATACTTCGGCTGTCCGGTAGCGCTTAACGCCCCAAGCGTTCGCCCATGAAAGCTGTTGAGCATCGTGATGATTTTGTAGCGCCCAGGCTTGCCATACAGGCGGGCCATCTTGATCGCCGCTTCGTTGGCTTCGGCGCCGCTGTTGCAAAAAAAACATTGTGCGTCAAAGCCGAGGCGGTCCACCAGCGCCTTGGCCAAAAGACCTTGGGCTTCCATGTACCATGTGTTCGGCACGTGGATCAACCGCGCCGCTTGCTCCTGTACCGCCTGCACCACCCGCGGCGGACAATGCCCCAGCAAATCGCATCCCCAGCCGGGGAAGAAGTCGAGGTATTTTCGTCCCTCGGCGTCCCAGACATGCGAACCTTGGCCGCGTACCAGGCAGACGGGATAGCGTTTATAGTTGCCGACCACGTAACGGCGAAACAGCTCGATCGTCTCTTGGCTTGTCATAGTTCGTCATGCTCCCTCCCAATCCACGCTCTCCGGCCTTGCCCAAAGCGCCCACCGGTTGGGCTTAACGGGCCCCATGGCGACCAGCTGAAACATCACGAACCCAGCACGATCTCCGTGCCTACGCCTTCGTCGGTGTAAATCTCCAATAAGAGAGAATGTTTGAGGCGACCGTCAATAATGTGGGTCTTGCGCACGCCGGCGCGCAGACTGTCCAGGCAGGCCTCAACCTTGGGAATCATGCCTTCGTCGATGACCTTGTCGGCAATCAACTGCTGCACTTGAGCGGCGTTGAGGCTCGGCAACAGCGACTGCGGATCGCGCCGGTCGCGCAGAATTCCAGGGGTGTCGGTCAACAACACCAGTTTTTCGGCGCGCAGCAACGACGCCACCGCCGCGGCCGCCGTGTCCGCATTGACATTAAGCCAGCCGCCATCCGCCGCCACGGCAACCGAGGGAATCACCGGCACCACCCCTGCGGCACAAAAGTCCCGGATTAAATCGGCGTCGATGCGTGTCACCCGGCCCACCCGGCCGAGGTCCACGGGGCAACCGTCCGGCCCGGGGAGTTCCAGACGTTCGCCGAATAAAAACTGAATCGTCCCCATGTGCGGGCCCACGGCCCGGCCGCCCAAGGCGCGGATTTGTCGCTCGATGTCGAGATTGATTTCTTGGAGCAACACGCGCACGACGATCGCCAAGGTCTCGTCGTCAGTGTAACGTCGTCCCAACACCTTGCGCGGCTGAAGACCGGCGGCGGCCATGGCCCGGTCGATCGGCTTGCCGCCGCCGTGGACCAGCACCGGCCGCAGCCCGACAGTTGCCATAAAGACCACGTCTTGGAGCATGGCCCGCAAAGCGTCGGGATCTTCCATAGCGCTGCCGCCCAGTTTAATGACCGTCAGCTTTCCCTGAAATTGGCGAATGTAGCTGAGGGCTTCAATCAACGTCGCGGCTTTTCGGATGGCGTCGTCCATGTCGGAGGCCGTCGAGACCGTGGCGAACAAACAAAAAAATGATTGTAGCCGACGCTGACCACCCGTCAACCCGCGCTGGAATTGAGTCATCTCCCGTTTCGGACGGCTGGAAAGTAGTTGGCGGTTCCTCGCAAGGCGTTTTCGGGTAGCAGGTTGTCAGCAAACGTCCTCCGCTCGGCCCCAGAGGAACCGCCAGGAAGCGCATGGAGTCGATTGCTTGAGTCATCAGTGGCTGCGGAGCCTGGCGTCGACGCTACGCCAAAACGCTCAGTCGTTTGCCATCGCGAATCCTCGCAACTCCCCTTCCCGCGGCTTGACGCCGCCGAACGCTAACGCCCTGTCCCCGGGGCCGCGTCAGGCGATGTTGCACTCAGGGAAACCGAACTAGCGGCGCCGGTCGGCGGCAGCGACTTGTTCGGCCCACCAAGCGCCGGACCCGGAGCGAATGACTGGTGTCGATGAATGCGTAACCGCCCGCATGGATCGACGGCGCGGCCAAAAGACGCGGCACCTGACAGCATATGGCAACAGCGAATGGCAAGATTGGCCCCAACTCCTTGGGGGAATGCGCTTGCGGGCGCTTCGCTGATTGATGTAACATATTATTTAATAACGACTTATTGCCTCCTGTAGGACTCGAACCTACAACCCGCTGATTAAGAGTCAGCAGCTCTGCCAGTTGAGCTAAGGAGGCATTCGACATGGTTTATTATGGCAATCCCTTGGGCACCAGCAAGTCACGTGCGTGGAATGTTGCGGGCAGCACAGGTGAGATTTTAAGGTTAACGCCCAAGTTTGCCGATTTTAACAACATGACTGACACGAAAGAGTTGCTCCACAAGATCGCGGCGCTGCGGTTGCGCCTGGACCGGGATCATACGCGAGGTCGAGACCTTGTGCGGCCGGCGGAAACGACTCCGCGACGGAGCGACGCGGCGGCAATGCTGGAAGACAAGGTGCGGCGCGGGACTGCCGAGCAAGCGTTGCTCGACGGCGCCCTACGAAGCTTCGAGGCACCGGAAGGGCTGAATGTCAATGTGCCAGTCCGGTTGATTCCGCGTGCGGCCCGGTTACTTCAGCGCGCTCGAGACCTTTTACACGGATTGAAAGCGTTGGCAGACGATCCGATTCTAGGCCGCGATGAAAATGATTCCTTGGTGGAACTGCATCGCGCGGCGGCGAGCGCCATCGAGGGGGTGCTGCGCGTCGTGCAGGCGCTGCCGTCTGGGCCGTCGGCGCAATTGCGGCACTGCGACGGTCTCGAAACGATCCTCGACGTCGTCGCCGATCGGTTGGAGATCCTGAAGGCTGGTATGCGGAGCCGCAGTGAAACCATCAGCCGGACCGATCGCTTGGCGGATGCCTTGCGGCGCATTGCGGCTTCTCAGCCGGTGAGCGTGCAAGCAGTCGAGCAGGTCGCCGAGGAAGTACTCAACGACGTGCGACAGAAGCGGCCGTTGCGATTGGCGGCGCCGCCGACCGACGATCCGGCGCGCGCCGTAGCGGCGCATTGCCTGGCCGTGGCACAAGTCTTTGCGCACGCCATTCAGGATGATGCCGAGTGGCGCGGCCGGGAGAGAGAAGGAGTCGTGGCGGCGCTGGTTCACGACGTGGGCATGGTGCGACTTCCCGCGGAGATTGTTGTGCAAGCGCGTTCCTTGACCGACGAACAACGCCGGCTGGTGGAGCGGCATGCCTTGGCGGGAGCGCAAATGCTTCTGAAATTCTGGCCCGGCGGTTCGTGGGCGATCGACGTTGCCGCCGACCATCACGAGCGTTGTGATGGGACCGGCTATCCGCGCGGCAAATCAGACGTGCAATTGTCGGATGAAGTAAAACTCGTGACAGTCTGCGATGTGTACGCAGCACTCGCCGCGCCGCGACCGTGGCGCGCCGCCTTGGAACCGCGAACGGCCTTGACCGAAACGCTCTTACTCGCCGACCGGGGGAGCCTCGACAAACGCCAAGCCGAACGTCTGTTGCATCTGTCTTATTATCCGATCGGCAGTGTCGTGGAGTTGGACGACGGCAGCATCGCCGTCGTGGTCGGTTCGCAAACAGGACCGGGGGCCCTGTTACATCCTGCTCGGCCGGTGGTGACGGTCATCCGCGAAGCGTTCGGGCAAGCGCCGGCAGGGCCGCGCTGGCTCGATTTGGCCGCACAGCGACAGCGCTCGATCGTTCGCAGCCTCACTCCGCAGGAGCGGCGTCAACTCGTCGGCCGACTGTATCCGGAATTGGTCTGATGTCTGGAACGCAGTTGTGCTACACAGCGGCCACGCGCCATCCCTGGGCCTGTACTTCGTTCGTTTTGCCTTTGCTGATCTTCTATGAAGTGGGCTTGTATGTGTTGGGTCAAGCCCGGCCGGACGAGGTTCGCAATGGCGCGGACGCGTGGCTGCGCGGCCTTTTGCACCAGGTCGGTATTTCGCCCGTCTTCGGGGCGCCCGTCTTGCTTGTGGCGGGGTTACTGAGCTGGAGCATGTGGCGGCGCGGGGACCGGCCGCGCGACTTTGTTAGTGTCTGGGTGGGCATGACTCTCGAAAGCGGAGTTTTCGCGTTGGGACTGCTGTGCCTTGGCCAGTTGGTTTTTCCCGTGGTGCAAACGTTGGACCGCTGGCTGACCTTGCCGCCGTCGCGAGCAGGGGCGCTGATGGCGATCAGCAATGGTACCGAAGCGGCGTGGGACCGCATCGTGGGCTACGTCGGCGCTGGTATCTACGAGGAGACACTGTTTCGCTTGGGGCTGTATCCCGTACTTAGATTCCTTCTCACGCTGCTCCACGTGCGACGCTGCTGGGCGTTGTGCGGAGCGGCCTTACTTTCGGCGTTGGCCTTCGCGATTGCCCACAACCTTGGGCCGCAAGGGGAACCGTTGCAAGTGCCAGTCTTCGTTTTCCGCATCCTGGCCGGGCTGTATTTTACCTGGATTTATCAATTCCGCGGTTTTGGCATCGCGGTCGGAGCGCACGTCAGCTATGACATTCTCGTCGGCCTGTTGATTCGAGACGCCTGAGCGAGGCCGAGACCACGGCTTGTTAGCCTCCGGCTTGCAGTTGCACGGTCCAATCCCACGACTGAATATTCCGCTGCCGTGTCGAGGGGCTGGTGGCTTTTCCCGAGATGGTGTTTCCCTGCCGCGTGCCGGTGTAAACAACCGAACCGTTGCCGAACAATAACGTGTATTGGTCGTTTTCCTGCCGCCAAACGCCTTCGCTTGTGTCGCGGGCATCGATCATAACGGCCCTGCCGTCGGGATACAAAGCGAAGGCGAGCTTGCCGTAACCAGGCAAGGTCTCGCTGCCAACCCAACGTGTTGCCTTGTCGGCAGGTGCGGCTTTCTTCGGCTCCAGAGCGACGACCCTGCCGCTGATGGCCAGCGGAAGATCGCGGGAAATCGAAGGGGACCATGCAACGATGCAGTCTTGTTTGTCGCTGATACGTGCTTGGGCCAACAGTTGGGCGGTGCGGCGGGCGGTGTAGGTCTTGATCTCCTCAAGCGTGACTTTGCCGTCGCGATTGAGGTCGCCGTTGCCGGCCATGGCATCCGCAAAGGCCTTGGCAAAGGCGCTGAAATTACCCAAGGCAGCGCTGGTTTGGTGGGGAGCGCTGGACATCATGAGGATCATGCCGCCGTCGCCGGTGGTTTGATAGCGATTCAGGTAGCTTTGGGCCGTCGTCACGAGTTGGCCGCTGAAACAGGCATCGACGATCACGACGAAGTGTTTCTTTTGCTTGACGAGCTGATCGCCGAGATCGAGGACGGCCCGGTCGCTCAGGATGGTGGCGTTGGTATTCCCTGGGTGAAAGTCAAAAGGCAGGAAGAACCAGTTCTTGTTGTCCGCGGTGCGGCTGCCATGACCGCTGAGGAAGAGCACCATGAAATCGCGGGCGGCACCTTTTTGGGTAAAGGCTTGCAAGCGTTGGTGGATGTTGGCGCGCGTCGCCGTAGCGTCCAGCAAGATTTGCTCTTCCACTTTGCGAAAGATGGCGCCGGTTTGGGACTTAAAAGCCGCGACGGTGTTGCGGGCGTCGTTGAGGCAGCCACGGAGTCGGTTGGCATGGGGGTAGTTATCGACACCGGCGGCGACGATGTAGCAAGCCGGCAAATTGTCTTTACCAATGGGCGGCGGTACCACCGGCGGGGGCTGCGGCTGCTTGTTGGGATCTAGCTCAGAAATGAAGAGCGTCGCCGGTGCTGGATTCTTGCCGAAGGTGCCGACGAAGATGTCGTAGCGTCCCGACTGCGGGTTGGCGATGCGGACCAGGGGGTTGAGGCCGCCGCCGCTGTCATCGTCGGCCACCCAGGTGCCGTTGGGAAGGTTGATGAGCAACGTCGTGTCGGCGACCGACTGGACGTAGAAAATCAGCGGAAACTGGCCCTTCTCGTAATAGAGGCTGAAGTCCGGCGCCTTGGCCACGAAAGCATTGACACCGCCGAGGTTGGTGCGGAGGTTGCCGCCTGCCACTACGTCCTTGGTGAAAGGATCGGGCAGAAATCCCGCCCGGAGCTTGACCGATCCATAGGTGGGGCGAAGATTGGGATCGGGTTGGGCGGCCGCCGGGCCGACGCCGACCGCGATCACGGCGACAACCGCGAACACGACGCGGGAATAGCTCATGGTGCAAGCACCTCCTCGTAAAGGCCCTCGGTCGAGGTCGCCCTCTCCAAACCTGGTCGGCGGAAGGTGGGAGTATCTTACGAAGGGGATGGAGAAGTTCGAGTCTCTGCGGCAAATTCATCCCCGAGGCAAGCAAGGGCATAGGCACAAGCGGCGTTCGCGACGGCGGGCGAGAACTTGCGGCGCAACGACACGATCGCCACCTTGCCCAGAACGCTCACGGCCCGCCGAGCCAAGAAATCACCGCTGCCGGCAATCACCACGTGCTGCGGCGGCGCAGGCAAACGACGGGCAACGCGGTCCACGGCTCGACGAATCGTCTCCAGTTGACGTTGCGCTGCCCGGCGAGCCAAGCCTCGGGCGTCGCGCCACGAAAATCGTTCCACGTCGCTGCACCACATGCGGGCCAAACGCGCCCGGGCGGCCGCACGTGTCGCTGGTCGGCCATCGGCCGTGTCGCAATTGCCCGGCTCTTCGGCGAGATCGCCCAGCACGAGATACACATCCAGCATGGTGGCGAACCATTCGGCCGCGCAGTGGTCGTCTGGACCGATGACCGCGCAAACCGGCGTGCGTCGCGCGCCGGTGTAGACCAGTTCATCCGCCGCCAACCGCTCCGGATCGGTCAGACCCTGTGCCGCCGGGCGGCCATTCCACAAGGGAACGATGTCGGTCGTCGTCGAGCCGATGTCGAGCAACAGTCCGGAGCCGGGGGAAATCA
>JANWVS010000116.1 GCA_025056835.1 Gemmataceae bacterium
GGCACGGACGTTTTCGGCAACAGCGTATCGCTGACGACGACGACCGACGCCCTGGGCTTTTACCAGTTCGCCAACCTGGTTCCGGGCGTCTACAACCTGGCGGAAACGCAGCCGACCATCCCCGGCACGAACCCGCCCGCGCTGTACCTCGATGGTCGGGAAGAGAACGGCACCCCCCCCGCGGCCGCCGTGGCCAACGACCTGTTCACCGGCATCGACCTGACTGTCTTTCCGTTCCTCGGCGGAGGTTACAACTTCGGTGAGCTGCGGCCGGCCAGCCTGGCCGGTTTCGTCTATATCGACGCCAACGGCAACGGCGTCCGCGACCCGAATGAACCAGGCGTCGCCGGCGTCACCGTGACGTTGACGGGCACCGATGATCGCGGCGCGGCGGTCAACGTCGCCGTCGTCACCGACGCCAACGGCAATTACCGCTTCGACCGCATCCGGCCCGGAACGTACACCCTGACCGAGACCCAACCGGTTGCGCTCAACGACGGCGTCGATAGCGCCGGGGCTGGGGTGGCGACGCCGGGAGTCGCCGGCAACGATCGGATCACCGGCATCGTCCTGGCGGAAAATCAGAACGGCGTCAACTTCCGCTTCGGCGAAGCGGGCCTCCGCTCGCAGTTTGTGTCGAAGCGCCGTTTCCTGAACACGTCAAACGGCCAGGTGAGCGTCGGCCCAGCCGGTTCGGGCGTCGCCAATGTCAAGCCGATCGCCAGCGCCGATCCGTCCGGGTATGTTTATGTCGACATCAACGGCAACGGCGTCCGCGATCCAGGAGAACCGGGCATCTCGGGTGTCTTGATCACCTTGATCGGTACGACGATCACACGGCAAAAGGTCCGGCTCACAAAGCTGACCGACGCCAACGGCTTCTATCAGTTCGACGAACTCTTGCCGGGCACGTACTCGATCATTCAGACTCAACCCAGCGGCTATCGCGACGGGCGGCTGAGCCTCGGCACGCTCGGCGGCACCGTCGGCCGCAACAAGTTCAGCAACATCGTCCTGCGGAGCGGCGACAACGGTACCGACTACAACTTCGGCGAACTGCCGTTGGCGCCGGTGAGCAAGAAAGCCATCGACCAGGTATTCGCCACCATGGCACAAAACGAGAAGAAGTGAGTCGCCCTCGCCCGCGCGCCGCCGCCTGGCGCGCCGCTGGGCGTGCCGGTGCGGTCAGCCCATGAGCCGGCGCAGGAACGCGACGGCGGCACCGGCCTGGACCAAGGGATTGGGGCCGGCCGCCTGATCGATTGTCACGAAGCCGCGAAATTCGATTTCCTCGAGAATGGCCAAGAGATTGAGCCAATCGACATCGCCCTGCCCCAAGGGAACTTCCGCGAAGGCCCGCGCGGCGCTAGTCTGACGGGAGTCGCGGGCATGAACCTGAACGAGATACGCACGTAGCGCCGCGGCAGCGGCGCCGGGATCGTGTCCGTGGACCAGCAGGTTGCCCGGGTTGAGACTCACCGCCAGGCCGCCCGTGTCGAATCGTCCAAGAAAAGCCGCCAGGTCAGCCCCGCTTTCCGGCCCGGTTTCCAAGGCCAGCCGAGCACCGACACGGTCGGCATGGCGAGCCAAAACAGCCAGGGTTTCATGGAAGAGCTTCCCGCGCGGCTCTTCGCCGGGCGCCGCGGCGGGGGGCAACGGACCCGGTTCGATGACCACGATGCGCGCTCCCAGTTCGTAACTCAAGCTCAAAGCCTGCCGGAGATAATCCAGGCGCGCCTCGTGATGTTCCGCTACGGCCAGGCCACGACGCAAAGGGCAGGCGATGGCCGTGACTGCCAGGTCATGGCTGCGAAACAAGTGCAGCACTTCGCGGCGGCCGGTTTGCGACAAGTGCGCCGGCGCCAAGTCGCCGACCGCCTCGATTTCTAGCCCATCTACGCCGAGTTTTCGGGCTTCCGGCAGGCACCGCCGCAGCGGCAAGCCGAGAGCTTTTTGGCACAGACCGAGGCGAAATCGGGTCATGAAGGCTCCACCTCCTTCTCGATGCCTGGCGGCGGCTGCGGCGCGGCACGCACTCGGTCCCAGCGCCGTTGCCGCCCCGCCGGCGTCGGCCGCACGTCAGACCGGCATCTCGTGCGTGTACCATCGGAACGGTCGGGCGAGCTTGTGAAACACCGCCGTCGGCAAGCAGACGGTGCCCCATTTCGGACTGCGAACTTTCATCTGGGCCAGGTAGTCGTCCACGGCGACCGCCCGCAGCAGATATGGCTGGCCGCGCCAGGTCCACAAGTCGGGGCTGTCGGCCGCCAGCGTCACCTGCGGTTGAATTTGGTAGAGGAAAACAAACAGCGCCGTGGATTCTTGACCGAAAAGCCGCGTCCAGTGCCGCAAGCCATCGACATCTTCCTGGGTTGACCAGTTTTCCCACACGTAGCGAGGGCGATCGGCGGGTCCGCCGGGAAAACGTCGGCCCTTGACATCCACCAACAGCGGCCGGCCGTTCGCTCCCATCACGATAAAGTCGAGGTTCTTGACCGTCGCGCCGCCCCACGAAGCCCGCTTCGCTTCGTCGACCGCGACGTAACACAACTCACGTTGCCGCAAGTAGGCCTCAAAGGCAGCTTCGTAAGGGTTGCTGTGGTCCATGGCACCTTTCCGGCACCAAACTCGATCACGTCGTCGGACGACCTTGCCCGGGCCGACGCCGTTCATTATAGTCCGCGCGGTTCGCCCGGAGGACGACCTCATGGACTCCACGGCCAAAACGCTGCGCCCGCGCGACTACCTGCTGCTCGGCTGCCTCTGTTGGCTTATCTTCGGCGTCGCGCTGGTCGACGGCCGGATCCTCAACATCCACGAGACGGTGCATTGTCAGAACGTCCAGGAAATGCTCGCCGATGGCGACTGGTTGATCCCGCACTATGGCGGCCGGGTCTGGTTAGAGCGTCCGCCGCTGCCCCACTGGTTGACGGCGGTACCGGCCGTGCTGAGCGGTCGGCCCGGCGAGCCATGGGCGCTGACGCTCGGCTCGATCGCCATGGGAATGGCCTTGGTGGCCCTGGTTGCCTCTCTGGCCGCGCGCTGGTACGGCCGCGTTATCGGTTTGCTCGCGGGGGCCATCCTGGCGACCACCCAGGAAGTCGTCAAGTACGCCACCGCTCCGGAATGCGACATTTTCTTGTGCGGCCTGGTCGCTGCGGCCTTGGCGTTGTTCGCCGAGAATTGCGTGCCCGGTCGACCTGATGAGGACCTCGGCTTTGTCGGCGGCCGGCGCTGGAGTCTGCTCGGTTTCTTCGTACTGCTGGGCTTGGTCAACATGGCCAAGGGGCTGTTTTTCGGGATGCTCCACATCACCTTGCCGGTCGTAGCTTGGCTGTTGTGGAACCGCGACCTGCCAGGACTGCGGCGCCTGAGCTGGCTGTGGGGCTGGCTCGCCTTTTTAGCCGCTGCCGTCGCCTGGCCGGCGTACGCCTACTGGCGCGTGCCCGACGTGACGGAACTATGGTGGGCGGACTATGGCGGGCGCACCGTCGGCGGCTACATGCGCGAACCGTGGTGGTACTATCTGGCCAACGTGCCCTGGATGCTTTTTCCCTGGACGATCCTGGGGCTGGACGGCTTGCGCTTGACCGCACGCGAGGCCTGGTCGACGCGCTACAGCCCGGCACGTTTTCTGTGGGCGTGGGCCTTGACGCCGATTGTCTTCTTTTCCCTGCTCCGGGGCAAGCACCACCATTATTTGCTCCACGCCGTCGCTCCGTGGTCGATCCTGGCGGCCCACGCCACGCTCCGTTTATGGCACGTCGCCAGCCAGACCGCCAGCCGTTGGCGAAACCCTGCTTGGTCGGTGGTTGTGGTCGGCCTCCCGGGAGTTGCCGTTCTCATCGTGCTGCGCCAACGACTCGAACAACCCGCCTGGTTGGTGCCGACGTTGGCTGTTGGCTGGCCGGCCTTGGCTTGGGGACTGTGGTGGGTTTTCTGCCAGCGCGATGGCCGCGTGGCCTTTGCCGGCGGGTTCGGTTTGCTCGCGGCCGCGTGGCTGGTCATGACGCTTTACCAGACGGCATTGCGCGCCAAGTACCAACCCGACCTGGAATTCTTGCAGCGCGCGGCCCGCACTGCCGCGACGGCGCCGCTCTACGTCCTCAACGAGCCCAAAGGCCCGCTGAGCGCTTCCTGGGTGCTCTTTTATCTCGAGCGCCCGGCCGAACTGTTGCACAACGACACCTTCCTACGCGACGAGCGCATCGCCCGCGGCCAGGCCTATGTCATCGCCCGGCGGTCGGCGCAAGCCGCGCTGGAGCGCTATGGTGCGGTCGAACTGCTCGACCAAGCCGTCGTCTGTCGCGATCCGCGCGATCGCGAAGGATCACGCTGGGCGTTATTCCGGCTTCGATTCGATCCCGATCTGCGCCGGGCCGCCGGCCCGGTGCGCATCAGCCCCGCTCAGGCCGCGGGCCGTATTGCCGGGCCGTACCTGGAATGAGATCGGCGGTACGCCACGACTCTCGCGCAGGCAGAACGTTGGGAAAGCTTGACGATCGGAGCAGCCAGCGTCGTGCCGATCCGCGCTGCCCCGCCAACGGTCACTTCAGTTCAACAGACCAATAGGCGTTATCGAGAAAGGTCTTCCACGACTCGTACTTCTTGTGGGTCAACTTCATGTTCAACAGAGGGCTTCGCTTCGGCCTTTCGGGTTTGCGGATCAAGGTCATATGCGCCTGTTTCGGAGTGCGGCCGCCTTTGCGGACGTTGCAATCCAAGCAGGCACAGACGACGTTCTCCCACGTGCTAAGGCCGCCTTGACTGCGCGGCACCACATGATCCAGGCTCAAATCGACCGTCGCAAAACGCTTGCCGCAGTACTGGCACTGATTGTTGTCCCGAGCGAAGATGTTGCGGCGGTTGAATTTGACCGTGTGCTTGGGCATTTTTTCGTAGCCGCGCAAGCGGATCACGCGCGGTACCTGGATTTCGCTGGTCGCGGTTCTTACCCAGTCGTCGTCCTCCTCACGGAAATGTTTGGCGCGATACTCGCTGACTTCGCGCCACGTCTCGAAGTCGTAGGTGGTGAATTGGCCGTCTTCAAGCGTGACCACTTCCGCCAGGTCTTTGCACAGCAAAATGAACGAACGCCGCACCGAAATGACGTGGATCGCCATGAACAGTTTGTTCAAAACCAGCACGCTCGCATCCAGCGGCGAGGTTTGCGCATGCGACATAGAACCCCCGCAACCACACACCTTCGGTGCACCGCCCGACGCACCCCCCAGTACGACGTCAGCGCCGCACCCCTGCCCGGTAGGACGGCGCCGGACAGGACAAGGTTCGTTCTGGTTCATCATACTAGGTATGCGGTCCCACCTGCAAGCGGCCGGGCCGGCAACCTCGGGAATTTCACCGTTTTTTCGCACAAGTCGTGCTTGCCGGCGCCGGGGTCGCTTTACCGCCTCAACGTCCTTGCCCCCATTGCACCTCGGCCGAGCTGGGGCGAAGGTAAAGCGGCTCCAATTGGAAGACATCGTCGCAGACGCCGGCGCGCCAGCGGGCCGATCCCAACTCCGCAAGGCTTTCCGGCCAAGGCTGCCAGTTCTGTTCGGCCGCCACGGGTGCAAACACCGGCAACTCAGCCCGTCGCCCCCGCAGACCCGGCCCCGTGACCCAAATCGTTGGCCCAAGTTCGCGCACCCATTTTTTCCACGGGACAATCGCTAAGGGACGAAGCGCCGTCCACGGCTCATCCTCCGCCATGCGTTGGAACCGTTGTACGTAGATCTGGTCCTGTTGCGCATCGGCGACGACATCCACGGTTTGAGCCTCACCAGGGACCTGCCGCACCAGAATATCGAACGAGCCAAGCGCCACGATCGGACAGCCGACGGCATAAGCCAGCGCCTTGGCCGACATGATGCCCACGCGCAAGCCCGTGTAACTTCCCGGACCACGGCCGATGACCACACCTTCGAGGTCGCGCGGCCGCCAACCCACGCGTTGCAACAACGCGGCAACGGCCGGGGCCAGGTCGCGGGCATGGCGGCGCGCCTCATCCAGCCGGTGCGCGGCGGCAACGTGGGATCCCACCGCAACGGCCACAACTCCCGGTTGTTGCGAGGTTTCGATGAGCAAAAGGCGGGGCTGGGTCATTCTGACTCGCGGAACTCGCCGCCGCGGCGCCGCCGCGGTACAATCTTCTCTCGATGACACAAGCCGCTCCCTGGACCATCTTTACCGACGGTGCTGCCCGCGGCAACCCCGGACCGGCGGCGTATGCATTTGTCATCCAGCGTCCCGGCCAGCCTACCATCGAAGAGGCCGGCCGCTTGGGTGAAACCACGAACAACATTGCCGAATACCACGCGTTGGTGCGAGCACTGGAAAAGGCCAACGAGTTGGGCGGTCGGCGGCTGGTGGTGCAAAGCGATAGTGAGTTGATTGTCAAGCAGCTCACCGGCGAATACCATGTCCGCCACCCCCGTCTGGTGCCGCTGTATCGGCGCGTCTGCGACCTGGTGGAGAAGTTTGAGAGTGTGGTCTTTCGCCATGTCCCGCGCAGCCAAAATCGGCGGGCGGACCAGCTGGGAAACGAAGTGCTCGACGGCAAACGGGCGCCGGAGCAGGTCGTTTCCGCACCGAGCCCCGGAGAGAGAGTCGCTCTGTCTCCTTCGTCTGCGGTCGACAGCCACGGTCCGCCGCCAAAACGGAGGCAGAGCGAGCGTTCGTCTTCCGCGCCCAAGGTTGCAGCGGTGCGGGAGGAAGCGTTGGACTGCTTGCGGACCGCTGCGGCGGCGTGGGCGCGGGGAAACGCCGCCGATCCTCCCGTGGAAGCGGTGTGGGAACAGCTGTGGGACTTGCTTCGTCGTCAGCGTATGTTGCGGTAAACCAGGAACGGAA
>JANWVS010000117.1 GCA_025056835.1 Gemmataceae bacterium
CAACTGCCTCGTCGGCCATGCCGGCTTGTTCGACCCAATCGCTGAGACGTATCACAAGTTTGCGATCACGGAGACCAGCATCAGCTGCGAGCGCTGTCATGGCCCGGGGGCCTTGCACGTCGAACGGCACGCACGCGGCTGGCACGAAGCGACAGCCACTGACGCGGTCGATGACACGATCGTCAATCCGGCCCGCCTGCCGCGCGAGTTGGCGGAAGCGGTTTGCCAGCAGTGCCACCTCCGCAGCAGCGCCGCCGTCGCTGTCCGCGGGCGCAGCGAGCGCGATTTTCGGCCTGGTCTGCCGCTGCAAGAGTTTCGTTACGATCTTCGCTTTGAGTCAGGGGCTGAGCAGTTCACCGTTACCGGGCACGTGGAACAGTTGCGGCTTAGTCGCTGTTATCAGCAATCGATGATGACCTGTCTGACCTGCCACGAACCGCACGACCATCCGCGTCCGCGGCGCCGCGCCGATCATTATCAACGAGCTTGCCTCGCCTGTCACCAGCCTGGCCAGTGCAATGTCGCCCCGGAGATTCGGGCTCGACAAAGTCCCGCCAATCAATGCGTTCACTGCCACATGCCCCAAGCGGCCACGGAAGTGACCCACGTGGCCCTGACGCATCATCGGATCGGCAAGCACGGCCTAGCTGAGCGGCCTCTCCGGACCGAACGGGGCGAACTGCGCCCTGTGCTGCCATGGCTGCACGCCGATGCCGCGACGCGCAAGCGGAGCCTCGGGCTGGGCTACCTCGAAATCGCGGGTTGGCTCGGCAGTGGCCCCGTTGGAAGGGTGGTTCAGCAACAAGCTCTCGCTTTGTTGACCGAGATGGAGGAAGCGTGCCAGGCCGACCCGGCTGTTGCCGCGGCACGGTTGCAATTGGAACCATCGCTGCCAGTCGAGGATGTCATCGCTCGCGCGGACCGTATCATCGCTCACCCGGGGACCGCTGCGCGCGACCGCGGCGACGCCCTGTGGCTACGAGCCGATGCGCTGGCGCGGATTGGCCGCTTTGACGAAGCCGCGGCCGACCTGCGCCGCTTGACGACAATGCGCCGCAAGGCGACGGATTGGTTGACACTCGCCGACGTTTACCGAGCTGCCGGCCGAGAGATCGATTCCATCGCCGCTTTCGAATCGGCCGTGGCCATTAATCCTCGGCTTTGGAAGGTGCAACGCTACTTGGCCGAACATTTCCGCCGGGCCGGGGATGTTGCCAAGGCCGCTTTCCACCAAGCCCGTGCTGTGCCGTAAACGCTCTCACGCATTCGCGGTTGTTTGATTGTGCTCTCAGTCCTGTTGCGTCGGTCGTAGCACAGGCCGGTTCGGTCGAAAAAACCCCTTGTTCCACCCTCGGCGGCCCTGCTCATGATTTCCTCTTGACCATGAGGCGGTCGGCGAATACCGTTACTCCTTCAACGCTTGGCGGGCACGCCTGCGATTCCTTGGGAGTGACGTGATGCCGACGATTAACCAGCTGGTGCGCAAGCCGCGCGTGCCGCAGTACCGCCGACCGAAACATCCGGCCTTGGTGGGTTGTCCGCAAAAGCGCGGCGTGTGCTTGCAAGTCAAGATCATGACGCCCAAGAAACCCAACTCGGCTCTTCGTAAAGTGGCCCGAGTGCGACTGTCCAACGGCACCGAGGTCACGGCGTACATCCCCGGCGAAGGGCACAACCTTCAGGAACATTCCATCGTGCTCGTCCGAGGCGGTCGTGTTCGCGACTTGCCGGGGGTGCGCTACCACATCATCCGGGGCGTGCTCGATGCGCAGGGCGTGGCCGACCGCAAGCAAGCCCGATCCAAGTACGGCGCCAAGAAGGAAGGCGGTTAGCCGTTCTTGCCTGGCCGGTGTACTCGCGACCGGTCATGGCACAGGTCACTCAACCAATGTTGGCCGATCGTCAAGCGTTTTGGGGAACTGCCATCCCCAGCATTGAATCTCGCCTGGGTTCGACGGCGACAATCCTGTGTTGGGCCGGCCTGCCGCGGCCCGAGGGAAATTCACTGTTACCGCTGGGAACCTATATCTATGCTGGAACTGGAAGTGATGCTCGATTGGCATTGCTGCGTTTGCGGCAACACGATGGGCGCGACCTTGAAGTGCGCCGGCGCCGGCTTGGCCGAACCCCATGCCAAGGCGTTGGTCAAGGTTCCCTGCCCGACTTGCCTCCAGATAAATCAAGTCATTTTCACGCCCGATGAAGGAGTTGTCGACGAGGTTTTTCCTGAACAAGCGTGTTTCCGCTATAGAATACCGGTGCCTTCGAACAATTAGAGGTCGCTATGGGACGACGAACCGCCAGTGCCGAAACGCTGAAACCAGATCCCCGTTACGGCTCGAAGTTGGCTTCGAAATTCATCAACTGTCTGATGTGGCAAGGGAAGAAGCCGACGGCCATGCGCATTTTTTACGGCGCCATGGACCAGATCAAAAAACGCATGCCCGAAGCGGACCCGCTGGAGATCTTTACCCAAGCGGTGGAGAACATCAAGCCGCCGATCGAAGTGCGATCCAAGCGAGTCGGCGGGGCCACGTATCAGGTGCCGATGCAAGTGAATAAGAACCGGCAACAAAGCCTTTCCATCCGCTGGATCATTGCCGCCGCTCGCGCGAAAAAAGGCCGTCCGGCGTATCTAAAGCTGGCCGACGAACTGATGGCGGCGTATCGCCGCGAAGGGGAAGCCTGGACCAAGCGGGAGAACACCATCAAAATGGCTGAATCGAACAAAGCATTCGCCCACTTCGCTTGGTAACGTTCCCGGTAAGCAACATTGGCTTGGCTGATACGGCAGCGCGGCCGCGGCGTCGCTAGGGCCAATCAGGCGAGCCAATGGCCGCATCAGCCGACCGTACCGATTGCGCCGCGCATGCGGTTCGTGCGGTCGGTCTTATCGGTACAGTTTTGCTATTCCACGCCAATTCGCAAAAATATCGTTGCAGTCGACCAACGAACTTCGGAAAATAACCACGTCTCTATGTCCTCGCGCGCTTGCGGGGACCGGATTTTCTTGACACCAGCGCCGACGCACCGACCTCAGGGAGTGGTCCAAGCCATGGCCCAGAAACCTACCGATGATGCCGCCAAGAAAACCAAGCTGGCGAAGAAGTCAACGCAACCGACGATGTTGCGCACCGACCAAGAAGCACCCGAGCCGGCTGCCGCACCGACCGACGATGACGTGATCGAGGCGGAAGCCGCAGACGCGGAAGAAGTCGTAGACGCCGAATTGGCCGAGGAAGTTGTCGAAGCGGAAGTCGCGGACTCGGGGGTAGTTGAAGCCGAAGCGGTGGCAGCCGAGGACGATGCCGATGTCTTGGCCGCTGAGGCCGAAGCCGTGGAAGCCGAACCAGAAGTGCCGGAGACGCCCGTACGCGCCGAAGCTGCGGACTTCGCCGAACTTGTGGACGACATCGCCCGACCTGGTCACGAGGAAGGTGAGGAAGCCGTAGGTGGGGACTTTGAATCGCCCGGCAGCGAGTCGAGCATTCGGTTGCCCGCGAAAACGCCAAGCGCCGCAGAAGCCACGGAAACGTTCGACTTGGAATCTCGTCCCGCTGCCGAGTTGGAGCAGACCGTGGCCATGGATAACGCGGCGGATGATCAGTCGTCTGCCGTCGATTTGGGGGGGCAGCTTCAGCCACGAAAGTCGCCAAGCCGTGCCGGCGTGGACGAAGTCGCCGAAGCCTTGGAGTCGGGAGTCAAGCTCGAGGCCGATGTCGGTCCGATTGAACGCAAATCAACTGAATCGAGCGTGGAATTCAATGATTTGTACACGGACGAGCATGACAAGGCCCGGCCGTCCGACAAATCGCCGCGAGCAACCAGTACGGAACCTGATGTCGCCCTCGATGAGGAAGCTGCGCTTTCCGAAACCACGAGCGAAGTGGCCGAGCCGGCTGAAGAAGATGCCGTGGCCGAAGTGGCGACGCCTGCCGCGAAAAAGAAAGCCAAACAACCTCCTCCAGAACCGGACGACGAAGCCTTGGCCGACGAGGATTCAGACCGAGAGACCGGCAAAGCGCCGCTTCGGTCGCAACGTGGGCCGGACAAAGTAACGGCCCCGCGCCGTGGTCGCGGCCGCCTGTTGATCGGTACGATGGTGGGACTGTTGGTGGGGCTTGGCGGCATTGTCGGCGTCCGCTATTACGATCCCAACCTTTTGGAGGATGCTTTCGGTCACTTACCCAACGCTCCCAAGCCGACACCGCCGCCCGATCCCAGGGTGCAGGCCACCATCACGACATTGCGTAGCGACATCGACAAAATCGCAACAGAAAAAGAAGAACTTCAGAAATCGCACGATGCCAAGCTGGAGGAAATCAAAACGCTCAACGCCGCCATCGCCGTTCTGAAAGAAAGCGACGCGGCGGTAGCGGAGCTGCGGAGTTTGCTCGCAAAGCGGATGTTAGTCGACGACAAGGCCGCCGCCGGCGACTTGCCCAAGGCCGTTACCCAAGCGTTAGGAGCCTTGGAGCAGCGCGATACTTTGCTGGTGACTTTAGAGAAGGAGTTACAGAAGGCGAAATTGTTGGGCGACAAAGATCGCCTTGATGCTGCTGCGTTTGGCAAAGTGGTCAAAGACTTTATCGACCAGCAAGCGGCGTTGGCGGACGTCAACAAAGCCCTCGAAGATGCCCAGGTCAAGGAGCCGGGCCGCAAAGGCATCGAATTACTCGCAGCGGCGAAAAACGATCTCGAGGTGAAGTATCGAGCCATCGGCAAATTGTTGGCCGGGGAGAAAAAGTCGGAAGACGCCAAGGGATTGCAGGAATTGCTCGCTGAGCGCAACCAACTTAAGACCCGACACGATGAGTTGGATGTCGCTATCAAAGCGGCTTATAAGGAACTGGCCGAGGCCAAGCTCGCTCCTGCCAGCGGCGATGCGACCAAGGACCTCGTGGCTGGCGTGAAGACTGCGCGCGGTCGTGCCGAGTCTCCGTTGGCGGCCCCCTTGGCCGGCTTGGCCCAACAACTGGCCGGGGTGGGTGACAGCTCGGCGCGAGTGGTCGCAGGAATCTTTGATTCGGCGGCCTTGGTCGGCAAGCTCGGTTACTACGTCGGTCGGGAAGTTTTGATCCAGTCTCCGCAACAACGGCTGGATGCCGACTTGCTTCTTGTCAGGGATCGCAGTCAAACCGACTCCGCGAAGCTTAACGCGGCCCTGCGCAACGCCGAATGGGTACTCTCCAAGGAAGCCCAAGCACCGCCGGAGATCCGGGCGAAGGCCCACGCCGTGGTCGGATTGGTTTTGCGAAATCAGAAGAAGTATCCTCAAGCCAAGGAGGCACTGAGCCAGGCCGTGGCCGTCGGCAAAGGGGACTGGCTCGCTCCGGTCCAGGATGCCTTGGCGGAACTCAACGATCCCGCAGCTTATTGGCTACCGCGAGTTGCCCAACTACAAACAACCGGCCATGCGAAGGCGGCTCAGGCAGAATTGAGCGCTGCGCTTCAAGTCGCGCCGACGGATAGTCGTCTTTTGGTACAGCGAGGCTTGCTGAAATTAGACGAAGCCCGGTCGCTGGGCAACGTCGCTGCCATGCAAGCGGCAATTCGACAGGACGCTGAATCGGCCCTTAAAGATGCAAAGGCCGCCGCCGAGGCGTCCTACTTGCTTGGGTTGCTTGCCGAGGAACTAGGAAACTTCGATGAAGCCGTCAAGCGGTTCCGTCAAGCACTCCAAGACCATCGCGGCAGCGACGAGGCAGCGGCGCGTTACCGTATCGCCCTGGCGCGAGTATTACTCCGCGATCGAGACACTTTTGTCGCCCCGCCGCCATCCGCTCCCAAGCCGGCTCCGAAAAAGCCCGTCGATGCCGCTAAGGTCGGCGCTGGGGGAAAAACGGACGCTTTCCCCCTCGCTTTGCTGCTCCTTTTCGCAGCGGCCGACGACGACGATGAGCACGCCAAGGCTGAAGAAGCTCGCATTCGCGAAAGTCTTGACTTAGCCAAGCAACTGACCCAGTCAGCCGACCCCAAAATCAGGGGCGAAGGTTACATGCTCATGGGTATAGCGTTGAGCAAACTTGGCAACCGAAACGAAGGCTTGCTGACCTACGTCAAGGGCCTGAAACTCCGTTCGCCGGGTCAGGCGGCGAACGATCTTGAGAGGCTTCTGAAAGAACATCCGGCCTTCCAGCAACCTGACGCGACGAAGCCGCCTAGTGCCTATTTGGCCGAGGTCCATTTCGGCAAAGGACTTCACCTGTACTGGGCCGGGCGCTATCCGGAGGCCGAAGATCATTTCCGACAGGCGATTGGTTTCTATAGTCAAGACGCTCGTTACCAGTATTTCTTGGGCCTGGCGCAAATGGCCCAGAAGAGCAAGGTCAAAAGGGACGCGGCGAATTTCGCGTTCGAACAGGGAGCGCGGCTCGAAGCGGCCAATCGACCACCGACCGCCGAGATTGATGCCGCCCTGGAACGAGTCCAAGGCGATCTGCGCCGGACCATTAACGGCTACCGTCTCAAGGCAATCGAGCTACGCGACTAAAACCGTTTGCTGACGGCGGCGGTGTGGTTGCTGCGAGATCAGACATCTTGTTGAGAGACCGAACGCCATGCTGTTGCGAAACCATACACTAGCCACGCAAACGGCCCCCAAAAAAAAGATAGATTTCGCGATTGCGACGTAACCTTTTGACCAAATTGAAGATAAGATTCGAGTCGATCGGTGGATTTTTTCAAGATTGGCATTCGGATTGCACTACAAGGGTGGCGTAAGTGGCCGGTTGCGAGTCCCGGTCCCTTACAAGAGCCTTCCCTGCCAGACACCCTTCTCCTCCAATGTTGGCACGGGGTTTGGTTGGTTGCGAGTCCCGGCTAAGCCCCGTGCTG
>JANWVS010000118.1:0-6415 GCA_025056835.1 Gemmataceae bacterium
GGTTCCCTGCCGCCATTGAAGACTGCAAGGCAGCCGTACGCTTCCTTCGCGCCAACGCCGATAACTTCGGTATTCAGAAGGACCGATTCGGCGCCATCGGAGCTTCCGCGGGCGGCCACCTCGTGTGCTTGATGGGCACCGCCGACGCCGCAGCCAACCTCGAAGGCAACGGCGGCCATGCGAACGAATCGAGCGCTGTTCAAGCCGTGGTCAGCTTCTTTGGACCTACCGATTTCACCGTCAAGACCTGGACCAAGGAAGTTGAGGACTTTTTCCTCGTACCTTTTCTAGGCGGCTCATTCGAGGACAAAAAAGACATTTATCGTCGCTGTTCGCCCATCGTTTACGTCCGCAAAGGCAATCCGCCGTTTTTGTTCTTCCACGGCGACCAAGATCAGCTCGTCGGCATTGAAAACTCGCACAAATTAGCCGCGAAACTCAAGGAAGCCGGCGTCTCGGCCGAAGTTGTGACCATGAAAGGCGAAGGCCACGGCTGGGGAGGCGAAAAACTGATCCAAACCTTGCAGCGCTCGGCGGAGTTCTTCGCGGCAAAACTCAAGAACTGACTCGGCCGAGACCTGCCGATACCTCCGGTACGTCTCCGAAGCGAAGATATGATCTGGCGGAAAGTTGTCGGTCGTTCCTGTCCCTTGGCACAGACGCTGACTTGGCCGCGGCAGTTGCCGCACTCGTCGGCCTGGCGAGTGGGTTATCTAGGTGCGGCGCTGGTCGTAGGAACATGGTTGATATCGGCACACGGTTGCCACGGCGACGAGGACAACGAGTTGTGGACCGCAACACAACTGTGGCGGCGGGCGGGTGTGTTGGTTGAGTCCAAGTAACCACGCGTACCGCCGCGGAGCGGCGGGATACAGCGGGAAAAGACTCGCCCGCGGCTCCGCCGCGGCTTGGGGGAAGTGTGTTGACAAGAGCTGCGAAAGCCAAACACCCGCGGCGCGGAACTCTCGGCGCGCCGCGGTGTGGCGGGGTCTATAGGAAAATGCAACTCTGCACCCCGCCGCGGAGCGGCGGGGGACTATCGACTACGTCATTTTCGATCCTCGACAATCAACTCCACCGGCCTGGCTTCGGCGCGATTGGCCGGCGTGTTGTACTCATAAGCCACCGACGGTGCCGTTCGAGCACGTAGCGGGTAGCGCGGCTTAAGGGTGTACTCAAACGTCAGCACATCGCCTGGCTTGACGTCGCCTAAGTACAGGATCACTTGCCGCGAGGTGATGCTGAACTTTTGGATCTGCTTCTTGCCGACCATTTCAGCGAAGTCGCCCGGATCGACGCTGAAGCCCGGTGCGATGCCGAGGTCGACCATCACCATGTATGTCGGCAGCTTGCCGTGGTATTTTAACGTCGCCTTGGCATGAAGGATATCGTTGGTCGATAGCTTCGTGCGGTCGTAGGTTACGTCGATTTCGATGGGCGGCCGTTCTTGGGCAACGTCCTTCTTCCACGGCTGGAAGTAGCGGCCGACGATCTGATACATGAGGTTCGACTCACCCGTGACTTCGATAGTCACTTCGTTAGCCCCGGTCTGATTGAGACCTTTGAGGTCGAACGACTGCATCACGTCGGCGTTGTCGGCATCGACTTTGCCGCGGGCTGCTTCTTTGCCGTTGACGCTGATGACGAAGTGGGCCGGTTCTTTCTGCTGGTTGGCGCCCATGCCGGCCATGAGGGCCTTGAGGGCGAGAATCGTGGCCTGCGTGCTACCCCAGGTGCCGTTGCCTTCCTTGACCTTGACGAGGTAGGTCAGGGCCTGGTTGACGCTGTTGGTGAATTGGCCGGTGCGGGCCATGGCGATCGCCGCCAAGGCGGTAGTTTCGATGGTCACACTGTCGCCGCGGGCATAGGTCAGCGACGTGCCGCGCGCCGGGAAATTGATCGCCTTCCATTCTGGGATTTCTTTGCGGAGTTTGTCGAGCCGTTGCAGGGCGAGCAACGTCGAATCGTCTTTGGGATCGTAAGCGGCCAAGGCGTTGGAAACCAAGGCGAGGATGTAGGCGTTGTCGTTGGCCTCGTTGATGTGAGTCCGGATGTAGTCCACCGACTTGGCCAGTTGTTGTTTGTTCATGCCGCTTTCGAGCAGCGACCAGACCACGTAGCCGGTGAGCAACAATTTGGGATTGCCCATGCTGGCGATGGTTTCGCCGTGCGTGGCGCCGATGTTGCTCCAGGTATGGTCCTTGTCCATCTTCCGCATCAGGAATTGTTGGGTGCGGTCGATGATGCCGCGGTCGATCGGCCAGACCCGGGCCATGTCGCTAAATTCCTGGAGGCCGTAGGCGGAGAGCCAGATCAGCGGTTCGCCGCTGCCCCACCAGTCGAAACCGCCGCCGGGCCGTTCGAAGGTCAGTAGCCGCTGGTAGCCGACGTTGAGGTATTGCTCAGCCTTGAGGAGCATCTGCGGCGAGGCGATCTTATGGCGCTTGATGTAATCGACGATCATGATGTTGGGATAGGCCGCGGACGACGTCTGCTCGAAGCAGCCGCAAGGCATGCGCAACATCCCTTCCAGACCATCGACTACCTGAGCCATGACGCCTGGGTAAATGCGGACGAACAGCTTGGAGGCGTCGGCAATGGCGTCGGCGGGAATCTCGATCGTCTGTTTGATTTTGCCGGTGAGCCGGTCGGTGGCCACCTTCTCGACCTTTTGGCCGTTGGGTACGACTTCCACCAGTCGCTTGACGGCGTCGGATTTTTTCGAGCCATACGCCTTCACGGTTAATGGTTGATGGCCGAGCTTGTTGGCCTTGATGCGGTAGCGAACAAAGGTGACGTCGCCAGGGTTGACATTGAGAGTGCGTGTCAGGCCCTCGGAATCGAGCAGCTCAAACCAGGCTTCTTTCTCCAGTTCGATCTTCAGCTTTTGCGGTTCTTGCAGATAGTTGTAAATCGCGACAGGGAAGGCCAACTCGTCGCCTTGGGTGAGTGCGACCGGCAGGTCGATGTCGACGAAAAAGTCCTGGAAGACCTTGAGCGGAACTGTCACCCCTCCCAAGGCGCCCGATTTGGCGTTGGCTGAGGCCGACAGTCGCCACGTGGTAATCGAGTCGGCAAAGGTAACGCCCAGGTCCGCAATTCCCTTGCTGTCGGTGATGAGGGCGGGCTGCCACAGCATGGTTTCAGGGAAGTATTCGCGGACCTTGGTGATCGGAGCCGCGCCGCCGTCGCCTGCTGTTCCAGCCTTTGCTGCATTGCCGGCGCTTCCCAGGGCATCTCCCGCAGCGCCATCGAATCGTCCCGCCGCTGGGGCGGGAGGCGGTGCGCCGCCGGGAACGCCGGCCGCGAGCGCCCTTTCCAAACGAGCGTCTTCGGCCCTAAACGCCGCTTGTGGTGCGGGCCAACCCTCGCGATCCCGAGTGGCGGCATGTCGGCGGTGCATCATCAGGTCGAACTCCCGAACCGCCGGGAATTGGTCCGTCCGGTCGCCGTCGAGCCACCACAATTCGTGCCGCCCGCTATGGTGCAAGGCAATCGCGTCATCGCAGGTAACATCGTCCTTCGTACCGAACTTGCCGTCGGGACCGGACGACACCAGGTCGTGGAAGGCGAATTGCCCATTGCCGAAGGCTTTCTCGTTTTTCTTGTCTCGTTTGACCAACTTGAAGCCTTGGCCCCAGGCGTCGACGGCATAGCCGGGGTGCAAGAGTCGTGCCGCCACCGTGTGGTCGAGGATATCTGCCGGGAGTTCCCACTTGTCGCCTTTGCGGTACTTGGCGGCGTGTTGATTGGTGTGGTGGATCACCGTCCACATCATTTGATTCAACCGCTGGGCCGTGGCAGCCCGGCCGAGGCGTTCGGGGGTGAAGGTCTTGACGATCCGCGTGAGGTCGTCCAGCGTCAGTTTGCCGCCGAACACACCCTCCAGCGATTGCGGCGGCAGGCCGCGGGTTTTGATAAGCTCGTCGAGCAAATCTGCGCGGAAGACCCACCGATTTTCGGCTTTGTTGAATTCTTGGAAGCGGCTGTTGGGATCAATAGCGTACCAGAAGAGCACCGTGCCGATCATGGCAACCTGCTGTTCGGCGCGCTGCTTGCGGCTGACCGCCGGAGCAACATTCCATCGCTGCGGCGCCGGCAGTTTCACCGCCGTCAGCAGGACCTCGGCGACTTGCTGCCGCGGTGCCGGTAACACGGGCTGGGCAATGATGTTGTCGATCCCCTCGCTGAACTTGATTTGCACGTTGGGCTTAAGCAATTCTTCCTGGAGGGTGAAGTAGACTTTCTCCAGACCAGGTTGCATATCTTGCAGGGCGTAGACCGCTTCATCGACGACGATAACGCCCAAGGCGGCCTGCGTGGGCTTGCCGGCGGCATCCGTCACGATGAAACGAATTCGGGCGTCCTCGCCGGGGGCGTACTGCTTTTCCGCCTGGACATCGATCTTCAAGTCGTTCTTGGGTTGCACGTAAACAACGCGGCTGTCACGGATGATCTCGCCATGGGCCAGCATCTGGTAGGCATGAATCTCCAGGCTGCCGTAAACGCTCGGCGGCAGGTCGAGAGTTTGCGTGGCTTTGCCGTCTTTGACCTCCAGCCAGCGGCTCAGCATGATCTGGCCGCCGCGGACGACATCGACGAAGACCGTGGGCAACCCCGCCGAGGTGCGGATATCGATGTTGACCACATCGCCGGTTTGATACACCGCTTTGTCGAGCCGCAGCAAGACATTCTCGCCGAGCGGATGGCTGTTGACCTCGATGTTGGCCCGGGCCAGGTTGCCCTTGGGATCCTTGGCTTCGGCGAAGACGTCGAAGATGATCGCCGGCGCGTGGACCACTTGCTTGCCGCCGAGCGTCTCCATGTCGCGTTGGCCCCACTGGCCCTGGCGGAATTGCTCATTTTTGGGAGTGAGCGTGATCTCAGCCAGACCAGCCGCATTCGTCTTGGCTACGGCAAGCGGCTTCTCCGCGGGCGGCTCGGCGTTGGTCGCCTGGGCTTTGGCCGGCTCCTCCGCCACGGCGCCACCCTCCGGCGCCGCTGCCCCGGCTCGGCCTAGTCTGCGCGGTCCCGGTACCAAGGCGCCGGGAACGGCGGGCTGGGCATTGACTCCTTTGCGGTGCCAGATCTTGACGTCGCAGTTGGCCGCGGGGCTGCCGTCGGGATAGATGGCAGCGACGAACAGGCGATTTTCCATCCCTGGCACGAGTTTGCCGCCCTCGGCAATCAAGCTCAAACGGATGGGTTGATCGCTGACCGTGTACGATTTGCTGATGGTCTCGGTATGGTCGGCGCTGTCGTGGACTTTGATGTCGAGCTTGACGATGGCGTCGCCCTTTTGCAACGGCTGACCAACGAAATAATCCGGCAAGGTGATCTCAAACTTGGCGTGGCCGTTTTCGTCGGTTTCGCCCTTGAATTCATGAAACTTGCGGAAGGCCACGTCGAACGTGCTCGCGGTCACTTCCACCTTGGCTTTGGCGACCGGCTTGCCGAAGAAGTAGTCGCTCTGAAGCTCCGCCTTGATCGTCTCCTTGGGCAGGTAGAAGGTCTTGTCGGCCTTCACGTTGACCTTAAACTTGGGCAGGACGTAGCGCTTTACGTTGACCGTCTTCTCGGCCTTGGCCTCGCCCAAAGTTGCCCGGATGTGATAGTCGCCCATGTTGACTTCATCGGCCAGTTGGAAATCGACCGCGGCCACGCCGAACTCGTTGGTCGTGAGCGTTTTCTTGAAGACTTTGTTCCCCTTGGAATCCTCGATCTCAAAGAGCATGTCCTTGGCGCCGACCGGTTTTTGGTCGAACGACCTCAAGACCAAGGCCCGCAAGTGCATCAGTTGGCCGGGCTGATAGATCGGTTTGTCGCTGACTAAGAGGATTTTCGCGTCGGCCTTGAGACGGACCTGGCGTGTGAGCGTTTCTTCGCCCAGGGCCGATCGAGTCGTCACCACCAATTCGTACTGCCCAGCGTCCACAGCGGGGATTTCCAACTCGATATTGGCCAGGCCGTCGCCGCCGACCTTACCGGCGTACAGCTGATGCATGCCTCCTTTTTCATCTTTCAATTGCACCCTGACCTCGCTGCCGGGCAAAGGCACCGTATCGGTCAGACTCGCGACGCCATGCACCCCGCACAACACCGAGGTGCGGCTCCCGGTTACGAACTCCGTGCTTGCGGTCAGCGACGTTTCGTGTGCCTTCAACAGCAGCGCCTTGGCTACAGCGGTTTCGTGCTTTTGCTTGCCGACGGTGACGCGGAGGCTGAGCTGATCGGGCTTGGCACCGCCGAGGTTGAAGCCCACGGCGTACTGGCCGGTCTCGGGACGAACTTCCTTTTCGGCACGGTTGATGATACGCCCGGCGGCGTCGAGTAATTCGACGAGCAACGTTCCCGACAACGGCTGGTTGGCGTCGGAAGCCAAGCCGACGCCGACCCGCAACTCACCTTTTTCGAC
>JANWVS010000118.1:6425-6670 GCA_025056835.1 Gemmataceae bacterium
ACCGCCACCACTTGGGGCGTGAAAGTGGATCCGGCGGCCCTTCCTTGCTGCCAGAGCAGCGTCAAAACCGCCAGGCCGGCGAGAAAAACTCCGACCGCCCCGATCCGCAATCCCCTGTGAGAATGCCGCGAGGATCCTTGCATGATGTCTTCCCTCACCAAGTTATCGGTAGTGGGACTTGTTCTCGTGCGCGTACCGTGTATTCTACGGGAAAAGACGAAGTTGGCCTGCGAACAGATTGGTCG
>JANWVS010000119.1 GCA_025056835.1 Gemmataceae bacterium
ATGTCCACGGCCGGCAGCCCAGCGACGCCATAGGCCAGGGCCGCCACAGCCTGGGCGCCGCCCAAGCGATACACCTCGCCGAGGCCAAGCTCGTGGCAGGTGGCCAGCAACGTCGGATTGCCGGCGCCGTGGGGAGTCGGCGGCATGACGACGGCGATCTCCGGGACGCCCGCCGCTTGGGCCGGCACGACCGTCATCAGGATGGTCGAGGGATAGGCCGCGGCACCGCCCGGCACGCACACGCCGACGCGCCGCACCGGCCGATAGCGCAGCCCCAGCTCCGACTGCCCTGCCGCGGACAGGCTCGCGTCGCCCGGAAGGATACGACGTTGAAAGGCGAGGATGTTTTGCCGAATGCGGCGAACGGCGTCGAGGAAATCGGGGTTGGCGGCCGCGTGGGCTTGGGCCAATTCCTCGGCCGCGACCCGAATGGTCGCCGAGGTGAGCTGTTGCTTGTCGAGTTGGCTGGTGTACCACAAGACAGCTTCGAGGCCGCGGCGGCGGACATCAGTGCAGATGCGCTCGACCACTTGGCTGGGAGTGAGTGCCTCGCCAAAGACTTGCTGCGTCAGCTGCCGGCCGCGCGGCGAGACGACGTCGGCTTGCAGCCCCAAGCTGCGCTGCAACTCGGCCAGCTGCACAGCGGCCCCCGGGTTGGCGTGATCGATGCGGCGCAAGCGGATGCGGTCCATGCCGGGTCGCTCCCCCCGATGCTTCAGCACAGTGTCGGCGCGCGGCTGAGGCGCCGCGCCGGCGTAAATTCCCACTATAGGACGACGCGCGGGTCATTGCAAGCCGGCGGCGACGCCGTAGAACGGCTATGTCGTGCTTCGGGAGGGTGGTCCATGTCAAGCTCGTTTCTACTCGCCGTGGGGCTGGTGCTGGGGGCGGGAGATGAACCGCTCGTGACGGCCGACGTCGTGCTGCGCGGCGCCATGCTCTACGATGGGACCGGCGCCCCCGGCGTGGTCGGCGATGTCGCCATCCAGGGAGACCGGATCGTCGCGGTCGGCAAGTTTCGCACCGCAGGGTCGCCGCGCGTGCTCGATTGCACCGGTCTGATCCTGACGCCGGGTTTCATCGACCTGCACACGCACAGCGACTATCCCCTGCAAAAAGCGCCGACCAACGCCAATCGCAATTATCTCCTGCAAGGGGTGACGACGGTCGTCACGGGCAATTGCGGCGCCGGTCCGGTCGACACGGCGGCGTATTTCAAAAAGTTGGAGGAGATCGGCATCGGCAGCAACGTCATCCACCAGGTCCCGCACAACGACGTCCGCCGCAAGGTCATGGGCAACGCCAACCGTTCGCCCACGGCTGAGGAACTTGGCAAGATGGAGGCGCTCGTCGATCAAGGGATGCGGGACGGCGCCTGGGGGTTGGCCACCGGCTTGATTTACAACCCCGGGACGTATGCCAAGACCGACGAGCTGATCGCCCTGGCCCGGGTCGCAGCCAAGTACGGCGGCCTGTACGCCAGCCACATTCGCGACGAGGGAGAAGAGATCTTCGCTGCCCTGGAGGAAATCATCGCCATCGCCCGCAAGGCCGGATTGCGCGTCCACATCTCGCACATCAAAGTGACCGGCCGGCGCAACTGGGGTAAGGCACCCGAGGTCATTGCGTTTATCAAGAAGGCACAGCGGGAAGGCATCCGAGTCACCGCCGACCAATATCCGTATCCGGCCAGCAGCACCAACCTGGCCGCCATGACCATTCCGGCGCGGTATCGCGAGGGCGAGCCGAAAGACTTTCTCGCCAAGCTCGACGATCCGGAGCTGGGTCCGAAGATTCGGCAGGAAATGCAGCGGCTTATCGACGAGCGCGACTACGGCCAAACGCTTCGGATTGCCAGCTTTAACCCACGGCCGCAATGGCACGGCAAGACGCTCGCCGCCCTCGCCGCCGCCGAGAAAAAAAGCGTGCTCGACCTGGTGCTCGACATCCAGCGGCAAGGGGGCGCCCAGATCGTCAGCTTCGGCATGAATGAAGACGACGTGCGCTGGTTCATGAAGGAGAAGTTCGTTGCCACGGCCAGCGACGGCAGCAGCATGGTCCCCGGCAAGACCGTGCCTCATCCGCGCAGCTATGGTTGCTTCGCCCGCAAAATCGGCCGGTATGCCCTGGCGGAGAAGGTGATTCCCCTCGAACAGGCCTTGCGCAGCTGCAACGGCCTGCCCGCCGACATTCTCGAGCTGCCGGAGCGCGGGTATCTCAAGCCCGGCTATTTTGCCGATCTTGTGGTCTTCGATCCCAAGGCATATCGCGACCAAGCGACCTTTGAGCAGCCGCACCAGTACGCCGTCGGCGTCAAGTACGTGTTCGTCAACGGCCGCTTGGCGGTCGACGACGGCCGCTTCACGGGCACGCTGGCAGGCAAACCGCTGCGCCACCCCAAGCGATAGCCGATCAGCCCCAAGTCGCCCCCGCTGGTTTCCCGGCGGCACCGGCCTTCGCCAGGATCGCCTTGGCCACCCGACCCGGCGACATCGGCAAGACGTTCATGCGCACCCCGACCGCCCGATACACGGCGTTGGCGATCGCCGCCGGCGGAGGCACAATCGGCACTTCCCCGACCCCGCGAACCCCAAACGGGTGCCGCGGATCGGGCACTTCGACGATCACGGTGTCGATCATCGGCAGGTCGAGCGCCGTCGGCATGCGGTAATCGAGGAAACTGGCATTAAGCAAGTGCCCTTGGTCATCGTAGACGTACTCTTCGTTCAACCCCCAGCCGATCCCCTGGACGGTGCCGCCTTGGATTTGGCCTTCGACGTAACTGGGGTGAATGGCCCGGCCGCAATCCTGCGCCACCGTGCAGCGGAGAATGTTGATCTTGCCGGTTTCCGGATCGACCTCGACGTCGATGATGGCGACCGCATAAGCGCCCCCGGGCCAGGGAGGATCGACGCTGGCCCGACCGACGATGGTGCCGCCGTGTTTTTGCACTTCGGCGGCGATTTCCTTAAACGACATTCGCTTGTTCGGGTCGCTCTTGGCCACCACGCCGCCGTTTTCGTACTGGACTTCGTCCACCGCTACTTTCCACAGGGCAGCGACGCGCTCGCACATCTGCCGTTGAATGTCGAGCGCCGCTTCATAGGCCGCCCAGCCGGTGGCGTAGGTCACACGACTGCCGCCGGTGACGTCGGTATAGCCGATGGCGTCGGTGTCCACGACATTGGGCCGCACGTCTTCGGCCCGCAGCCCCAACGGCTCGGCGAGTTGCATGGCCACGGAAGTGCGCGTGCCGCCGATGTCGGTAGAGCCTTCCACGAGGCTGACGGTGCCGTCGCTATTGACGCTGGCAGCCACGGTCGATTTCAGACCGATGTTAAACCAGAAGCCGGCGGCGACGCCGCGGCCGCGCGGAAAGGCGGGGTTGGTGCCTGGGGCCAGCGGAGCAGAGTAGTGCGGGTGGGCCTTGGCCGCCTGACAGGTTTCGATCATGCCGATCTTCGGAAAAGGCAGGCCGTCGGCACGGCGGGTCCCTTCGCGGGCGCCGTTGTGGATGCGGAAGTCGAGCGGGTCGATCCCCAACCGTTCACAGATTTCATCGACAACCGTCTCCATCGCCATGGCCGCGTTCGTCGCTCCCGGAGCGCGGTAGGCGGAGGTAGCCGGTTTGTTGACGCAGACGTCGTAGCCGTCGATGAGCAGATTCGGGATGTCGTAGCAGGAGAAGATGCAAACGCAGCCGGCCCAGATCGGCGAGCCGGGATAGGCACCGGCCTCGTAGGCCAGGTAAGCTTGGGCAGCGGTCAAGCGGCCCGACTTGTCGGCCCCGACCTTGACCTTGATGTACGACCCCGGCGTCGGTCCGGTGGCCGCCAGCACCGCGGCACGATCCATGAGCACCTTGACCGGCCGGCCGGCTTTCTTGCTCAAGACCGCGGCGACCGGTTCGAGGTAAACGCGAATTTTGCCACCGAAGCCGCCGCCGATCTCCATCGGCACCACCTTGATTTTCGAGACCGGGATTTGCAGTAATTCGGCGACCTGGGCCCGGACGGTGAAGGCCCCCTGGGTGCTGCACCAGATCGTGAGCGTACCGTCGGCATTCCACAGGGCCGTGGCATTGTGCGGCTCGATGTAGCCTTGGTGGACGGTCGCCGTGCGGAACTCCCGCTCGATGATCACGTCGGCAGCGGCGAAGCCTCGTTCGGGGTCGCCGAGTTTATAGTGCAGGTGCTTGGCAATGTTGGTCGGTTTTGTCGCCCCGTTGGGCGCGGCCATACTCTCGGTCGTCAAGTCATCGTGCAAGATCGGCGCGTCGGGCTGCATCGCCTTGAGCACGTCCATCACGACGGGGAGCGGTTCGTAGTCAACCTGGATGGCAGCCAACGCTTCTTCCGCGACGTGGGCGTTGGTGGCGGCGACGGCGGCGACGGCATGGCCATGGTACAACACCTTGTCGCGCGCCAGGCAGTTGGCCGAGAGATGCCGCAGCACGATCGCTCCCTCGCCGAGGTTCGCAATGCGGTCGCCGGGATCGGGGAAGTCGGCCGCGGTAGCCACCGCGATCACACCGGGGATCTTCAGCGCCGCACTGGGATCGATCCGTCTGATGCGAGCGTGGGCGTGGGGACTGCGAAGAATGCGGCCGTGCAACAGCCCGGCGGTTTGGAAATCGGCGCCGTAGAGTGCCCGGCCGGTGACTTTATCAACGCCGTCGTGGCGGATGGGTCGAGTGCCGATGACTTGGTAGTGCGACATAGCGGAAATTCCTCGCATGGGCGGCCAGGGAGGGGCGCAGCAAAACCACCCCCGGCAACCCGGGTCCGTGGATCGGGGCGGCATCGAATAGGTTAGGGCCAGGGCAGTCCAACTGCCAGGGGCTGAGACGATCGGCGAAAACAAAACAGCCCAGCCAACTGGTCGCGGCTGGGCCGGGTTCGGTGCAATTGCGGGGACGACGACGCACGGGCGTCATCGTTTGGCGTCACGGCCGACCCAAGGGAACGGGTTGACGACCTCGACCGGCCGCGTCGAGATGCGCTCACCGAGAATTCCCTCGAATACGGAACCGTAGAGTTTTTCGATCTGGCCCATGGCATGGGCGGCCATGAGGACATGAACGCGGCCTTGGTTGTTGAGGGCCCAGCCGCGGCCGTGGCGATCACGCAGTAAGGCCGCGCCGTCCTGCGCTGCCTTGGCGGCGGCTGCCTCCAGTTGCAGGCGGAACTTGACGTCCGGTCCGTCGATCGGCGGCGGCCGCAGCACCGGCGCCAACGGCCGGCCCGAGGGGTCGCGGTAGGTCAACGCCCCGTCGTTGTCCTGCGGATCGGGGGGATCAAACGTGACGGCCTCCGCGATCAGGCCGTGCTCGTTGCGCAGCCGTTCAGCATGGGCCGTGCGCATGAAGGCCTTGAAGGAGGCACCGTCTTTCTTGGCTGCCTCGATGCCTTTTTTTGCCGTCTCCACGACCCACTTGGCTTCGCGCAAAAAGGTGGCGGCGTCGACCGGCCCGGCCACGGCGTGCAGCACGCGACCATCCGGCGCACAAAAATACGTGGCGACGTTGCCGCCTTGCTTCGCTTTGCCGACAATGCGGAACGTGCCGACGCGCTGAAAGGCGCAAACGAAATACGTCTCGAGATACTTACCGACTTCCGGATTGGCCAAGGCGTTCACACGGAGCGCTTCCGCGTTGTTTCAGGTATAGTCCGGGTCTTCGAAGTACCCGGAGATGTGCAAGACGCAGACGAGTTTCTCTTCTTTCAAGGCCCGACGCGCTGCGTCAGAAGGCGATTTTTCAAAGTGGACGCTTGTTCCGTAATCGCCGCACACGGCGTTGTTGGCCGGCTTCTTGACGGCGTCTGCCTGGCACGGCACCGTCAGGCCGAGCATCATCACCGCCGGCAGCGACCAGCGAAAATAGGCACGCACGGAATTGATCCTCCTCTTTCTGCCTTCGGAAGAACGACCCGCTTACACTTCACCGGTAAAAGACGAGCGAGGGACGTCGACGGATTACTCGGGCGGATGAATTTTTTGACGGCAGTCCGGCCCCTCTCGCCCCGGCGTAGCGCGGTGGCACGCCTTACTGCCCGAGCAACGGTGTCGGGCGCCGGCCTTGACAACGGTGGGCGCCGCGCGTAAGGTGAATAATCACGGCAAACCGGGCAACCACCGACGCGGGTGTAGCACAGTGGTAGTGCAGCGGCTTCCCAAGCCGCCTACGTGGGTTCGATTCCCATCACCCGCTCTTCAAGTTTGGGATGTCGGCGCCGCCTCGGCGCCGGAAAAAACGCCTTCTGCCTAGGCCCCTCACCTTGCAATCGCGAAGCCTGATCCCCGCGGCATCAGCCGACTACGGCGCCTTCGGCATCGGCCGATCGGCGTTTCGGGCGGGATCCTGTTGAAACAGCAGTAAGCACATTCCTTCCGGGCGAGGAGTGGTGTCGGCGGGGAGAGAATAGGCTTGGACGCCGCGGCCGGGAACGGTGCGGACCACGTTGACCGCCCAAGCGCTGCCGAGGGCCACTTTCTGACTGGTCAATTCCCCAAGCGGTATGGCGGCTTCGATGGTCCAGCTGGTGGCATCGTTGGCGGCGGCGACGAACCATTTCGGGTTCCACGTCGCGTCGCCCCAGCAGTCCTCGCGGACACAGCCGCGCTGATCGACTTGCAGATGGTAGTAGGTGGCGTAGTCTCGGTCGAGGT